>CAXUBN010000163.1:0-5795 GCA_964249255.1 uncultured Acetobacteraceae bacterium
GGCGGCGCCGGCGGGAAGTTGCCGATCGCCAGCACCGCGCGGTCGGTGCGGAGCCGGCGGCCGCGGTCCAGCAGAAGGGTGAGGCCGCCGCACTCCGGCACGATGTCGAGCACGTCGCCGCGCAGGAGCTCGAACCGGTCGCGATGCGGCGCCACCTTCATCTCCTGGTTCACCAGGTGGCGGACGTAGTTGCCGAACATCCGGCGCGGCACGAAGCTGCCGGCGGCGGGGTCCAGGCCGCGGCATTCGGACTCCGGCAGGGCCCGCAGCCAGTCGAGGAAGTCGAGCGGCCGCTGGTGGAAGGCGCTCATCTTGGCGGCCGGCACGTTCAGCAGGTGGCTGGAGTTGCCGGTGGAGTAGGCGGCGCCGCGGCCGAACTGCGCGTTGCGCTCGATCAGCGCCACCCGGCACTGCGGCGGACACCGCTGCAGCAGGTGCAGCGCCAGCAGCGTGCCGCTGAACCCGGCACCGACGATGGCGATGGTGGCCGACGGCGCGGCGGTGTCGGCCGACGGCGGCGGGGCGACGGCTGCCGGATGCTGGTCCATGACGGATCTCCTCGTCTTCCAGGGCCCAGGATCGGTCCGGTCCGGGGCAGCGCCGAGACGGCTCAACGCCCCGGCCCGGGTTCGGTTACCGTGGCCGGGATCAGAAGCGGTCGAGCGGCCGGCGGAACCGCCGGGACGGCGATGCGCGCCGCCAGGCTTTTCACTTGCGCAACGAGCGGCGAGGCCATAGGTCGATCCGGCGCCGCGCCCGGCGTCCGGAGCATCGTCGATGGCCTATGTCTTGGAAGGGCAGAGCTGGCCCTCCCCCATCATCACCTGGTCGTTCGAGACCAGCGGCATGTCGACCCGCGGCGACACGCCGTACTCGAACCCGATCAGCGTCGTGGCGCAGCAGCAGCTGGTCGAGGCGGCGGTCGCGGACTGGCAGTCGCACAGCGGGCTCACCTTCGCGCAGGTCCCGGACCACCAGGACCCGTCGGAGGCGCCGGACATCCGCATCGGCCTCGCCAACCTGCTGGGCCAGTCCGATTCCAGCGACGCCATCGGCACCACCGACTACTACTACTACCCGTCCGACAACACCTTCGCCAACGGCGTCTACATCGCGCTGCAGGACCCGTCGATCACGCCGCTGCAACCCGACGCCGCCGGCACGCTGATCTATTCCGGCACGCAGAGCAGCTTCTTCCAGGTCATCCTGCACGAGCTCGGCCATTCGCTCGGGCTCGCCCACGACACGACCGACCCGGACGCGGTGATGTCCCCGGTCGCGACCGCGAACAACCGCGACCTCGACGCGGACGACATCGCCGGGATCAAGGCGCTGTACGGCAACGGGCCCGGCGAATACGATACCCGGCCCGACACGCTCTTCCTGCAGGGCGACGAGAACCAGTACCTGCTGGCGCAGAACGGCAGCGGCACGCTGGTGGTCGCGGACGAGATGGCCGGCCGGGACGGCACCACCGCGATCGCCAGCGACACCACCTTCTCCTTCGACGACGGCACGGCGCTGGCCGATCCCACCGGGCACGCCGCGGACGTGGCGCGGCTCTACCTGGCGGTGCTGGGCCGCGACCCGGACATCGGGGGGCTGCAGAGCTATGCCCAGCAGGCGGACGGCGGCGACCCGCTGGACCAGATCTCGGCCGCCCTGCTGTCCTCGCCCGAGTTCAACGCCCGCGCCGGCGGCCTGTCCGACATGGCGTTCATCAGCATGGGCTACGAGAACGTGCTGCACCGGGCTCCGGACGCCGGCGGGCTGCAGTCCTACGCGAGCGCGCTGGCGAACGGCGGGCTCAGCCGGGCGCAGCTGCTGGACGACCTGGCGCAAAGCCAGGAAGGCCGCCAGGCCAATCTCGGCCTGACCGGTGACCACGACGACGCGGAGGTCACCCGCCTGTACGGCGCGGCGCTGGACCGCGCGCCGGACCAGTCCGGCCTGGGCACCTACGCCAGCCTGCTCGACGGCGGACAGTCCGTCTCGACGATCGCGCAGGACTTGGTGAGCTCGACCGAGTTCGGCGCGCTGTATGGTGGCCTCGGCAACGGCGCCTTCGTGCAGGCGCTGTATCAGACCGTGCTGCACCGGAACGCCGATGCGGGCGGGCTCGCGAACTGGACGGCCCAGCTCAACGCCGGCGCCAGCCGCGCCGTCGTGGTGGCCGGCATCGGCGACAGCACGGAGAACCGCCTCGATACCGCCACCGTCACCCACGACGGCTACGTGTTCGTCTCCGGCAGCTAGCCGTCCCCGGAGGTGCCGGCCTGGACGGCCGGAAACGGCGTCAGGCCTGGGGAGCCGGATAGGACAGGTAGATCAGGCGCTTGAACTCGAGGCGGCCGCGGGTGACGCTGTCAAGGATCAGGCCGCAGGCGAAGCTGAGGGCGGCGATCACCACGAAGCCGAGCGCCAGCACCGCGCTGGGCAGCCGGGGCACCGTGCGGGTGCGGAAGAACTCGGCCACCACCGGCACGCCGATGCCGAGGCCCGCCAGCAGCAGCAGCAGGCCGATGCCTGAGAAGAACGTCAGCGGCCGTTCCTGCTTCATCAGCACCACGATGGTGCGCAGGATGCGGATGCCGTCGCGATAGGTGTTGAGCTTGGACACCGAGCCCTCGGGCCGCTCCACGTAGCGGGTCGGCAGCTCGGCGATCGGCATGCGCAGCTCCAGCGCATGCACGGTGAGCTCGGTCTCGGTCTCGAAGCCCACCGACAGTGCGGGAAACGACTTCACGAAGCGGCGCGAGAACACCCGGTAGCCGGACAGCATGTCGGACAGGCGCTTGCCGAAGATCGCGGCCACCAACCCGGTCAGCACCCGGTTGCCCAGCACGTGGCCGCGCCGGTAAGCGGCCTCGCGGTCGGTGACCCGGGCGGCGTTCAGCATGTCGAGGCCGCGCGCGCGCAGGGTATGAACCATCTCGGGCGCGACGGCGGCGTCGTAGGTGCCGTCGCCGTCGACCAGCACGTAGATGTCGGCCTCGATGTCGGCGAACATGCGGCGGACCACGTGACCCTTGCCCTGCAGCGTTTCCAGCCGCACGACGGCGCCGGCGGCGGCGGCGGCGGCGGCGGTCTCGTCACCGGAGTTGTTGTCGTAGACGTAGATGGCCGCATCCGGCAGGGCGGCACGGAAGTCCCGCACCACGGCGCCGATGGCGACCGCCTCGTTGTAGCAGGGGATCAGGACGGCGACGCGACCCGATGCTGAAGAGATCGGCACTGAAAGGATCGGCGCCGCGGCCGCAGCCGCCGGACTCATGACGCGGCCGGCGTCACGACAGGAACTGCTGCGTCGAATGGGTCAGGATCGCGGTCTCGATCGCGAACAGCAGCGGCACCAGCAGGTACTGCAGCAGCAGCAGCACGACCAGCGGGCTGAGGTCGACGTTGCCGAACTGCGGCAGGATGCGGCGCACCGGCGCCAGCACCGGCTCGGTGGCGCGGAACAGGAAGTCGCCGACCCCGCGCACCACGCGGTTGCGGCCGTCGAGCACGTTGAAGGCGTAGAGCATGCTGAACACGCAGGAGATCAGCAGCACCAGGACGTAGATGCGGATCAGCAGGTAGAGCAGCGCGAAGATGGCCGTGATCACGGCGTGCAGGTCCTTGGAGCGGGGGAGCCGATGGCATGGCCGGGCGATCCGGGCGGCGCAAGCTACCGGGGTGGCCAGACAGGTGCAACTACAGGTGCAACTACAGGTGCAACTACAGGTGCAACCACGGGTGCGACCGGAGGCCGGCCCCTTGACTCGGAGCCGGCCCGGTTTACCTTCCGCCGCCTGCACGGCGGGGCTGTAGCTCAGTTGGGAGAGCGCCTCGTTCGCAATGAGGAGGTCAGCGGTTCGATCCCGCTCAGCTCCACCACCGCCGGCAGACGGTTCCGCACCTGAACGATCGGCCGACCCCGCCAGGGGCGAGGTTGTCCGGCCTCAATGCCCCCTTCAGCGCATCAGGAACGGGACGGCGACTAGGTCGCGGTCCAGCGTGCCCCGCCCCTGGATGAGGTGCTCGAGGGTGTACACCACCACCGGCGTATCGGAGTCCAGCGTCTCGAAGTTGCGGGTCTGGCTGAACGGGTCGATCAGCACGGGGTAGTTGTCCGACTCCGTCATCGAGTCGGTGCCGGGGTTGTGCGGCAGGACCAGCAGCCTCTGCACCGGGGTCCAGTTCAGCAGGTCGACCGAGGTCGAGTAGTAGGCGCCGGGGACCGGGGCGGCGTCGCCGGCGAGCTGCAGCCGGTTCTGGGACATCGCCACGTAGAGGCCCTTGCGCGGGATGAAGGAGACCGACGTCACGCCGCCGATGTTGCCGCCTCCGACGTCGGCGCAGGCGATCGGCGACGGGCCGTTCCCGGTCGGCTGCAGCGACGCGTTGAACCCCGAGCCGTCGTAGCCGCGCCAGGAGCTGGGATCGGCCAGGTTGCCCGTGCGGATCAGGCAGGTGCGCGCCTGGGCGGCGTAGGCATCCACCACCGACACGAAGGCGTAGTAGAGGCCGTTCCGCTTGAAGATGTTCGAGGCGCCGGTGTAGCCCTCCGTACCCGGCTGGTTGGTCGTCAGCGTGTGGGTCAGCGCCGCGACGTCGCCGTTGCCGGACGAGGTGAAGCCGAAGTCGTTGCCCATGTCGGTGGAGACGAGGGCCTCGATGTCGCCCTGCCAGCAGTTGCCGGTGCCCTGGTCGACGCAGCCGATCGCCATGTTCAGCGCCGACAGGTCCTGGCCGGCGAGGGCATAGATGGTCTGTCCATCCTCGGTGTAGGTGGCCTCGATCCCGGTCTGGCCGCGGACCATGGCGCCGTACTGCGCCGAGGACAGGATCGCCGGACAGGCCACCTGGAGGTCGAACGGGTTGCTGCCGACCAGCTGGAAATCGTCGTTCTCGTTGTTGTCGACGGCGAACTTGCCGTCGGCGCGGCGGAACGCGCGGATGGGGCCGTCGGGGAAGTACTTCTCCGGGCAAGGGTTGGCGGCGTAGTTGTACACGGTCTGCCGCGGCAGGATCTGGGTGAGGGCGATGCTGGACGGGGTGGACCTGGGCCAGGTCGCGGCGTACGCCGGGGCGGACCGCACGGCGACGGCGCCAAGGCCGGCCAGTGCCAGGGTCAGGCCCAGTCGCCGGACCTGAGAAAGGGATGTAATCATCCGTTGCGTAACCTTATTCGCGGGTTGAACGATCGACACGAGCGGGCACGGCGCGATGGGATTGATCGTCGCGGGCAGGGATCGCCGGTGGCGATCCTGGCCGGGCCCGGGGAGCGCGTCGGGTTGGACAGACGGGGTCGAGGTTCAGACAAAACCGCCTACACATTAAAATCCCGTAAAAAAGATTGCTCACCTTCTGGTGAGCGGTCAACCGCGCCCGCGACCGGACCGGCCCCCGGCGGCAGGCGATCTCGTATGGGACCGGGCTCCTCCCTGCCCTGCGGGGCGTCCGCATGACGCCCGACCGTCCCATGGCACTGGGGCCGCGCTACTGGGCCGCGCTCTCGATCGCCAGCGTGTTCGGCGCCACGCTGGGCGACGTGCTGTCGCACGATGCCGGCCTCGGCCATTGGCGGGGCGTGCCGGTCCTGCTGCTGTCGAGCGTCCTCGCCATGCGAGCCGGACGACGCGGCCTGCTGCACCGGGAACTGGCCTACTGGACCGCGGTGGTGCTGGTGCGGGCGATGGCGACCAACATCGGGGACCTCGCCACCCACGACGCGCACCTGCGCCAGCCGGCGCTGCTGGCGCTGCTGGTCGCCGCGATGCTGGCCGCCTCGTCCTGGCCGGTGCGGGCGG
>CAXUBN010000164.1:0-5773 GCA_964249255.1 uncultured Acetobacteraceae bacterium
CCGACGACCAGCGCGCGCTCGCCGCCGTGCGGGACCAGCGCCTGCACCAGCCGGGCGATCACGCGCGGCTCGGTCAGCACGCGGCCGCCGCCGAGCGGCACGTTTCCGTCCATGTAGGCCACCGCCGCCCGCTCGGCCGGCACGAACCGCTCGCGGGGCAGACACCGCATGGCGGCGATCACCCGCGGGTCGTTGACGCCCACCGGCCGGATCTGGGTGTCCACCATGCGTTGGCGCGCCAGCGCCATGTCACCCATCGGGCCGGCACTCGCGGTGGGGGACGCGGACGGGCTCATGCTGCTCCGGACGATGGACGGGACGATGGCGGGAAGCGGGCCACCTGCTTACAGGGGCGGATCGTTCGGGTCGATAGGGTCCGCTTGACCTGCCCCCGGGGCCGCGGGATACAGCGCCAGGGCCCGGTCCGGTGGCAGAGTGGTGATGCAGCGGACTGCAAATCCGCGAATGTGGGTTCGATTCCCGCCCGGACCTCCAGTTCAACCGATCGACCTGGGCACGACATCGGCATTGCCCGCAGAAACGACGATGACCGCCGCGCCGATCGCCCGGCTTGACCAGGGGCCGCCGCGGCTGCGACCGGCGGTGCTGGTCGTCCTGCCGATCCTGTTCGCCGCCCTGTTGTTCGCACGCAAGCCGCAGGCCCTGCTGCACGCCGAGATCTGGGGCGACGAGGGCTGGACGTTCTATCCCGATGCCTACCGGTTCGGTTGGCGCTGCCTGGGGATCCCGGCGGGCGGCTACCTCGACACGCTGCAGCGGCTGGTCGGGCTGGCGGTGCAGCCGCTGCCGCTCACCGCGGTGCCCACCGCGTTCGCGCTCGCGGCGTTCGTCGTGCAGCTGCTGCCGCCGCTGTTCCTGGTGTCGGGCCGCATGGCGGCGGCGCTGCCGAGCGGAGCCCTGCGGCTCGCGCTGGCGCTGCTGATGCTGGCGCTGCCGGGCGAGATCGAGTTCTACGTCAACCTCACCAACGCGCAGTGGAACCTGGCGGTGCTGTCGCTGCTGGTGGTGCTCGGGCGACCGGCGCGTACGCGTGCGGGATGGGCGTTCGACGTCGTCATGCTGGTCCTGTCCGGGCTCAGCGGGCCGTTCATGCTGATGCTGGCGCCGGTGGCCGCCTGGCAGGTATGGCGGCAGCCGATCGCGTCGACCTGGCTCCGCCTGGGCCTGGCGGTGCTGACGGCGTCGGTGCAGATCACGGTGCTGCTGCTGGTGTCGCATGGCCACCGCTCGCCCGCCCCGCTCGGCGCCGGGCCACGCATGCTGGCGCGCGTGCTATCGGAGCAGGTGGTCCTGAGCTCGGAGCTCGGCTGGCGCAGCGCCGGGGCGGTGCAGGCGCTGGCCTTGTGGCAGGACAACGCGCTGCCGCTGCTGCTGACGCTGGGAGCCGCCGGGGTCACGACGCTGGCGCTGTGGCGCGCACCGGTGGTGCTGCGCCAGATGGCGCTGTTCGCCGGCCTGATGCTGCTCGCGGCACTCGTGACGCCCACCGTGTCGCTGACCGAGCCGAGCTGGGAGGTGATGACGCACCTGCCGATGGGCAACCGCTACTTCACGATCCCGGTGATGGCCTGGATCGCCCTGCTCGTGGGGCTGGCCTGCGACCGGACGTGGCCGCTGCGCGCGCTGGGCGCGCTGCTGCTGGCGCCGGTGCTGCTGCTGGCGATCCCGCGCGACTGGCAGGTCCTGCGCATGCAGCGCACCGACTTCCTGGCGCGCGCGCGCCTGTTCGAGGCAGCGCCGCCGGGCACCCGGATGACGTTCCCGATCGTGCCGAACGGTCTCAACCCGATGGTGCTGGTGAAGCAGGGGGATTAATCGGTCCAGGGGCGTGCCAGCGGGTGCCGGGACGTCATCCTGGAAGATGCGGGGCATGGGGCAGGCGACGGATCGACCAGCGGGCCCCATCGATCGCCCCGCCTGGGCCCGATCGACGAACCGGCGCCCCGCCCATGACTACAGATGGCTCCAGCCGGGGCGGGCCACGATCAGCTCCCCGCCATCCTCCCGTTCCGCACGAACCCCGCCGAACGCGTCGTCGAACGAACCGATCCGCGTCACGGGGACGCCGGCGGCCGCAGCGGCCTGCAGCAAGGCGGGCTCCGACGCGGGCGGCACCGCCAGCAGAAGCTCGTAATCGTCGCCGCCGGTCAGCCGACGTTCTAGCCACTCCGGACCGGCGACCTCGGCCGCAGCCGAGGCCGGGACATGATCCACGCGGATCCGGGCGCCGACCCCACCCTCGCGGCACAGATGGCCGAGGTCCTGCAGCAGCCCGTCCGATACGTCGATCGCCGCATGCGCGATACCGGCCAATGCCAGGCCGAGCCGCGGCCGTGGCAGTCGGTAGCGATCGGCGAGCGATCCGTCCGGGTCCGGCAGCTCGCCGCGCAGCGCCGCCAGCCCCAGCGTGCCGTCGCCGATCGTGCCGGTCACCCAGATCCCGTCGCCGCCCCGCGCCCCGTTGCGGCGCAGCGCGGCACCCGGCGCCACGTGGCCCAGGATGGTGAGCGACAGCACCAGCGGCCCCGTCGTCGCGGTGGTGTCGCCGCCGAGCAGCGTCACGCCGAAGCGGTCCTGGTCGTCGTGCAGGCCGTCCGCGAAGGCCGCGAACCAATCTGGCGGCAGATCCGGCGGGATCGACAGCGTCATCAGGTAGCCGAGCGGCGCCGCCCCCATCGCCGCCAGGTCGGACAGGTTCACCCGCAGCAGCTTGGCACCCACCGTGCGCGGCGGGTCATCGGGCAGGAAATGCACGCCCGCCACCATGGCGTCGGCAGCCACCACCAGCTCGCGGTCGGGCGGCGGCCGGAACACCGCGGCATCGTCGGCCAGGCCCAGGGCGGCGGGACCGGCCAAGGCGCGGAAATGCTGGGCGATAAAGGCGAACTCGGCCGGAAGGCCAAAGCCCCGATCCCTAAGACCGGGTTCCAAGGGCTCCGCCCTTGGTGGGGTCAAGGGGCGACGCCCCTTGACTCACATGGCACCGGTAAAGTCCTGCGGCCGCAGCTGCCGGCCCAGCCGGTCCAGCAGCCCATTGACCATGCGTGGCTCGTCCCCGGAGAAGAAGCCGCCGGCGACATCGAGGTACTCGTTGATGACCACCCGGCCGGGCGGGCCGTCCGCCATGGTGAGCTCGCCGCTGGCGGCGCGCAGCAGCGCCCGCAGCACCGGATCAAGCCGACCCATCGGCCAGTCCGCCGGCAGGGCCTCCGCGATCAGGGAGTCGAGCCGGTCCTGCTGCTCCACCGCGGTGCGCACGATGCGGGCGAACAGCCTGACGTCGGCGTCCGGCACACGGCCCTCCTCGTAGCCGCCGGTGCCGGGCAGCTCGCCCAGCCGGTGGCGGACGAACTGGTCGATGACGCTTTCGGGGTTGTCCGCCCCCTGCTCGCTCTGGAACAGCGCCTGCACCGCGCCGACCCGGGCCGCGGTGCGGGGCCGGGCGCGGTTGGCCGCCGGGCGCCGGGGCGCTTCCCCCTCCGCCATCAGGGGGTATCCCGGCGGCGGCGCTGCGACGCTGTGCTGGTGATCATGGGCGGCTTCATCGGCCCTTTGACCGGGAAGGTCCAGCCTCCCCGCCAGTCTCGGGAATGCCGTCGGCATCGGCCGCTGCGGGAGGCGGCTGCGCGACCGACGGGGGGGACAACGAACCCACGATCGTCTCGAAGTCGCGCGCCTCGCGGAAGTCGCGGTAAACGCTGGCGAAGCGGACGTAGGCGACGTCGTCGACCTCGCGCAGCGTGTCCATCACCAGCCGGCCCAGCTCCGTACTGGGGATCTCGCCGTCGCCGGACGCCTCGAGCTGGCGCACAAGCCCGTTGATGATGCGCTCGCGCCGTTCCTCGTCCACCGGACGCTTGGCGGTGGCGATGCGGATCGAGCGGCCCAGCTTCTCGCGCTCGAACGGGACCCGGCGGCCGTCCGACTTGATCACCACCAGCTCGCGCAGCTGCACGCGCTCGATGGTGGTGAAGCGCTGGCCGCAGCCCGTGCAGGAGCGGCGGCGCCGGATCGCGGCGCCGTCCTCGTTGGGCCGGCTGTCTTTGACCTGCGTGTCCTCGTGGCCGCAGAACGGGCAGCGCATGCGATGATCCTGGCGGCGAACCGTAACGACGTGGCGGCCGCGATGGGGATGGGCGCCGACAGGTGCGCTCCAGCATCGGCCGTGACAAGTCCCGTGCTGTCCCGTGGTCGCGGCCGGACCGCTGCTCCGGCACGGCGCGGTTCGACGAGGGCACGGATGGCCCGGTGGGAGGACGGGTCACGGCAAGGCCGCGATCGGCTCCGGGCCTGCTGCGGAGCCTGCGCGGAAGAACCGGTTCAGCGGGTCCGAGTACCATCGGGCCACAAGGGCGGCCAGGGCGATCGACAGGACGAGGTAGAGGGCGAGCAGGACGAGCTTCACGTTTCCCGTCGTCCCGTCGGGAGGGCAGACGGTGCGGAGCAGGCCCAGCACGACGAGGTGGAACAGGTAGAGCTCGTAGCTCAGCCGGCCGCATCGGCGCAGCGGATCCATGATCCTGCCCCGCGGGGCGACGGCCTGCGGGCGGGACCGGTCAACCAGGAGGATGGCCGTGCCGGCGGCCATCAGGGTGACGCCATAGACGGCGGTGTCGGCGACCGAGGCCGACAGGTAGAACCATGCCATCCCGAGTGCCACGAGGATCTGCACCGGGCGCATCGCCGAGGCCGGGATCTGGAGGCGCCGGCCCAGCACGGCGGCGCAGCACCCCAGGGCGATGCCGTCGAAGCAGGACAGGTCGGAGTTGAACTCCTCATACTCGGATCCGGCGTGCGTCAGGCGCCAGATCGGTCCGATCGCGACGAAGGCCGCCCAGACCGCCAGCAGCCGGCCGTCCCGCCTGAGGACGAGGCACAGCAGCGGGAACGACAGGTAGAACACCTCCTCCACGGCCAGCGACCATTGCACGCACAGGACGTAGTTCAGCCAGCCGGAATGGGCCATCAGCACGTTCATGACGAAGAACAGCGAGGCCAGGTCGACGACGAAGAACGGCACCGGTCCGCCGAACTCGGGATGGTCGCGGAACATGTCGAGGCCGAGCGCGGCCAGCAGGTTGACGACCAGCAGCAGCAGGATCACGGACGGGACGATGCGGGCGGCGCGGTTCCGGTAGAACGCGAGGGCGCGGACGTTGCGCAGGCCGTTCCAGCGCCGTTCGGCATTGGAGGTGATCAGGTAGCCCGAGATCGCGAAGAACACGGTCACGGCGTAGTTGCCGTTGCGCACCACCGCATGCACCGCCGGCCAGCCGAACATCCGGGCCAGCGCCGTATCGGCCAGCCGGTAGGCGATGTTGAAGTGGTGCAGCAGCACCAGCAGGATCGAGAGGCCCCGCATCAGGTCGATGCGTGCGTCCCTGGTGCCGACCGACAACGGTTCCCTCCCAAGCATGTCGCGATGGACGCGGGTCCGCCGCCCCGTCAGGCGGGCGGCGACTCGGCCAGGATGCGCAGCACGCCGTCGCCGTAGCGCTCAAGCTTGGACGCGCCGACTCCCTTGATCGCGGCCAGCGCGCCAAGGCTGTCCGGCCGGTCGGCGGCGATGTCGCGCAGCGTGGCGTCGCTGAAGATGACGTAGGGGGGTACCGCCTGCGTGCGGGCCTCCGTCGTGCGCCAGGCGCGCAGGGACTGGAACCGCGCCTCGGCGGTGCCCTCCAGCGCGCGCAGCACGCCGGCGGCCCCGCGGCTGCCGGACGACGATCCGCCGCCATCGCCCGGCCCCCCGGAC
>CAXUBN010000165.1:0-5748 GCA_964249255.1 uncultured Acetobacteraceae bacterium
GGTCGAGGTCGACGTCGCCCTGCCCGTCCGGCAGCAGCCGGGCGGCGGCCTCGGCCGCCTGTCGGCGCGCGACGTAGTCCACGGCGCCCGGATACCGGCGCGCCGCCAGCATCCCGATGTAGCGGTGCACCGCACCGGGCGTCAGGCAGATCCGCGTGACAAGCGTGTCGAACAGGTCGAACGAGACCGTGCCTTCCCGTGCCTCCCCCTGCCGGCCGACCTGCAGGATCGTATCGAGCAGCCCGTCGTGCGAGGCGGCACGATACTGGTCGAGGTTGCGGCTGCTCCAGCCGAGCCGGACCACGCCCCGCTCGTAGTCGAGCTCGGCGTGGCCGAAGCCGGCGGCGGCGGCGGCCAGCACCACCACGCGCTCGATCGCGTGGGCGATCGTGCCGTCGGTCTGGCCCAGCTCGGGCGGGAAGTCTTCCGGGGTCCAGGGATGGCGGAGGAGCGCTGCCAACGCCTGCGGCCGCGCCCAGAACATGCCGCCATGGGGGAAGTCGAACATGCCGCGCGGCACCGGCAAGCGCAGCCCGAGCCGGTCGAACAGCGGCTGGGCCAGGTGCCGGTTCGACAGCCAGCCATAGCTCCAGTAGCGCATCTCCTCGCCGGGCGAGGCGGACAGCACGCCGAGGTGCCGGTCGGCCACGAAGCGCTCGATCAGTCCGCGGATCGCCGGCGTCGCCGGCAGCAGCGTGCGCAGCAGCACCTCGCGCCAGCCGGCGCGGTCGCCGCCGGTATAGCGCGAGCTCTTGGTATGCAGGTGCAGCATCAGGTCGTGCGCCAGCAGCACGTCGCGGAACGCCACCAGGAACGGCCCGAAGTTACGGCCCCGGTTCGGGCCGACATGCAGGACGAGGTGGGCGTCGAGCGCCCGGCGGTCGAGCTCGGCGGTGATCGCGGCCGCCCGGTCCTCGTCCGTGGTGGTCACCAGTAGGGTGAAGCGGTACGGCATCAGCGCCAGCGCCCGGCAGATCTCGCCGAACAGCTCGACGTAGAACACGTGCACCACCACGGCGATCGTCGGCCGTGCCGAGGTGTCCGCCAGCAGTCGCCACGGCTCCGCCGGACGGCCGAGCCGGTCCAGCGCGGGGGCCGCGGCCACCGAGGTCGGCCGATGCCCCTCGGCCTCGCCGCGGTGGAGGTAGTGCGCCAGCGGATCGTCGACGCCCGGCCGCAGGTGCCAAGCCTGCCGCAGATAGGCGGGCGCGTCGAACAGCGGCCCGGGCGAAGCGCACGCGGCGACCCCGCGGGCGAGGTAATGGTCGAGCGCCGGCAGATCGCTGGCGGCGGCGGCCGGATGGTGGCGCCGATACCAGCCCGGATCGAACAGGCCCGATCGCTCGATGGCGGCCCGCCGCATCGCAACGGCGTTCCAGCGCGCCTCGCCTCCGAGCAGCGCCGCCTCCAATTCGACCGCCGACGGCGCCGCTCCGTTGCGGAACGAGGCCTTCGGCGTTCCGTCCGGCGGGGAGTGGTCCGGACGCAGCTCGGCCGGCGGCGCGTCAAGCGGCACCGGCTCGGCTGGCGCGGGGATCAACCGGCATCCCCCTGCATGGGCACGGCGTCGGCGATGCGGCTGGCGCCGCAGCACAGCTCGAACCCGTCGTCGCGCGCCACCGCCACCAGCGTCATGCCGGCCTGCTCGGCCATGGCCAGCGCCAGCGTGGTGGGGGCCGACACGGCCGCCAGCACCGGCGCGCCCATGATCGCCGCCTTCTGCACCAGCTCCACCGAGATCCGGCTGGTCATCACCACCACCCCGTCGGACGCCGACTGCCCACACCGCACCAGCGCGCCGTGCAGCTTGTCCAGCGCATTGTGACGGCCGACATCCTCGCGCAGCGCCACCAGCCCGTGCTCTGGGGTCCAGAAGCCCGCCGCGTGCACGGCATGCGTGGTGCGGTTCAGCGACTGCGCCGGCCGCATCGACGCCACCGCCTGCTGGATCTCCGCGGCCCGGAACACCCGGCCCGCCGGCACCGGGCGCGGCGGCCGCAGCGCCGCCTCCAGGCTTTCCAGGCCGCACAACCCGCAACCGGTCGGACCGGCGACGTGGCGGCGCCGCGCGTCCAGCGACCGCATGCGCTCCTCCCCGATCCACAGCCGCAGCTCGATGCCGCGCGGCGGGCCGCGGCCGATGCCGTGAGCCTCCTCATCGAGCTCCCCGTCGAGCCGTTCCTCCGGCAACTCCATCACCTCGGCGTCCTCGATCTCGCCCGCCGCCTCGAGGATGCCCTCGGACAGGCTGAAGCCCAGCGCGAAGTCCTCGAGGTCCGCCGGCGTCGCCATCATCACCGCATGCGACTGCCGGTTGTACGAGATGGCGACCGCCATCTCGACCGGCACCGTCCGGTCACCGGGGGTGAATGCGCCGTTACGCCATGCCAGGCGGGAGATCGATCGGCTGGGCGGAACGCTCATGCGGCCTCCCGGACGATCAAGACGACAGGCTGGCGATCCCGGGCGTGCGGCTGCCCGACCAGGTGAGCCGCCACAACCCGCCCTGGCGAAGGTTCTGCACCAGGCTGGGCCGGAACGCGACCAGGCACACCCCATCCGGCCAGCGGACCGACGGGTAGACCAGACCGTTGCTGCCGGCCTCCCGCAGCCGCCGCGCCAGCGCCTGGCCGGCGGGATAGGCCCGGTCGACCTCCGGCGCCAGCACGGACGTGAACGGGCCGCACCGCATCGCCTCGCCGCGCAGGTCGTGGAACGGACCGATGAAGTCGGCCACCAGGGCGGCGTAGTCGACATGGGTCTCGTAGCGCCCGATCGCGTCCAGCTCGCGGGTCAGGTGGAAGGACACCTCGCCCAACGAGGTTTGGACGTCCCAGCCGCAGTACCACGCCCCACGGTTGCCGTCGTTGAAGCGGTTGCCACCGGGCCTGGCGTGTGTGAAGGCGGCGTTGACGAAGCTGTCGTTGGGTCGGCCGAACACCAGCTCTCGCGGATCAAGGTCCGGCAGCCCGGTCTCGGAGGCCTGGATACGGCCGTTGGTGGCCCCTTCCAGCTCGGCCAGGTCGTCCAGCGCCCGCGGGCTGCGGGCCAGCGGTGCCAGCACCGCCGGCTTCAACCGGCCGCTCGGGATCAGGCGCACGGTGTCGCGGCGCACCAGGCTCTTCACCGGGGGCAATGCCGCCCAGACGTCGTCAACCACTGCGTCGTCGACCACCGCGTCGTCGGCCACCATGCCGCCGAGCCCGTCCACGATTAGAGCCCGCCCCGTAGCGCGTCGACGTGCGCGCGGATCTCCAGCAGGCCCGGGATGCCGCGCTCGATCGCCACCGCCAGCGGCGCACGGCCACCGAACAGGGCGCCCTTGTTCGGCAGCCGAATCCAGTCGTCCGCCAGCGGCTCGGAGAACAACAGCCGCAACCCCTTGAACACGCCGATCAGCACGCTGACCCGCGTCAGCATGTCCTGCGACAATCCTGGTGACGGACGCGGGACACGATCGGCGCGCCCGACGCCGTCCTGCCGCTTCAGGCGGAACCAGCTCCGTTCCGACATGTCGCCCAGCAGCTGGCAGGTTTCCTCCGTGCTCAGCCGCCAGATCCCCGCCAGCCGGATCATGCCGTCGATCGCCGAAGGGGTAAGCCGCAGGCGCGTGGCAGGGTCGGACAGGTTCAGACTGCCGGTCGGGACCGGCACCACCGTCGGCCGATCCGGAAGGATGTTCGTATTGGCGGACATGGCGCCTCCTGGCACCCAATATGCTGCCATATGGCAGAAACTTCAAGCATCGATCGTGACCATCCGCGGGCGTGACCCAGCTTGACTGTCCCAACCCCCGCCCGCACATCGATCCCATGCCGGACAACCCCGTCGATCCCTTCGTGATCCCCACCGAGCCCACGGCCGCCGCGGCGATCGCGGCGATCGCGGCCGAGTTGGAGGTGTTCGATGACTGGATGGAGCGCTACCAATACATCATCGAGTTGGGCCGTTCCCTGCCGCCGTTTCCGTCCGCGTGGGCCAACGACGCACATCGAGTGCCGGGGTGCCAAAGCCAGGTCTGGATGGAGGCTGCCCTGTCGGAGGATCGGCTGCGCTTCGCCGGTGCGTCCGATGCCGCCATCGTGTCCGGGCTGGTGGCGTTGCTGCTGCGCGTTTATTCCGGTCGGGCGCCGGACGAGGTTCTGGCGACCGACCCGGTGTTCCTGAAGGAGCTGGGCCTGCTGGAGGCGCTGTCGACCAACCGGGGCAACGGCATCGCCTCGATGGCACGCGCGGTGCAGCGCGCGGCCAAGACAGCAGCGCTGTCGGCCGCACCGTCGCCCCCGGCGCTGGCTGAAAGTTGAGGCCCGCCCTCCCCTTGCCTTATCGTGAAAATCCATCCAGCTCAGGGATGTCGTGAAGACGCCGCCATGACGATGCATGAGCGGCGGGTTCCGGGGAGGTGCGCATGCCGTTCGATGGAGCCAACTGGGAAGTTCCACGCCAGCGCCCCAAGCGTGCGCCGAGCGAGCGCGCCTTCAGCCTGCTGCTCCTGTTCCTGGGCTTCTGCCTGCTGATCATGCCGATCTCCGGCGCCGCCCTGGTCGATATCGTCAACTACCTGCACAACAACCGATAGCGCTCCACGCGCTAGACGGGATGTGGCTGCCAAGTGTCCTGGACGGTCGCTAGCTTCGAGTTCCGCGATTACAGGATGAACCGGGACAGATCACCCTTCTGAGCGAGGGGTGCCACCCGGTCCCGCACCGCCGCGGCGTCGATCCGCACGCTGTCGCCCGGCCGGTCGGAGGCGGTGAACGAGATCTCCTCCAGCAGCCGCTCCAGCACCGTGGCAAGACGGCGGGCGCCGATGTTCTCGACCCGCTCGTTGATGTCGGCGGCCAGGTCAGCCAGTGCGTCCACCGCATCCTCGCCGAACTCCAGCACCACCCGCTCGGTGCCCAGCAACGCGCTGTATTGCTTCAGCAGCGAGTGCTCGGGCTCGGTCAGGATGCGGCGCAGGTCATCGCGCGACAGCGGCTGCAGCTCGACCCGGATCGGCAGCCGGCCCTGCAGCTCGGGTAGCAGGTCGGCCGGCTTGGCCAGGTGGAACGCGCCCGATGCGATGAACAGGATATGGTCGGTCTTGACCGGTCCATACTTGGTCGTGACGGTGGTGCCCTCGATCAACGGCAGCAGGTCGCGCTGCACGCCCTCGCGGCTGACGTCGCCGCCGCGGAAGCCGCCTTCGGGCGACCGGACGCAGACCTTGTCGATCTCGTCCAGAAACACGATGCCGTGGTCCTGAGCGTGCGCCACCGCCTCCCGGGTCAAGCCGTCGTTATCGAGCAGCCGATCGCTCTCCTCCCGGACCAGCGCCGTCCGCGCCGCCTCCACGGTCATGCGGCGCGCCACCGGCGGGCGGCCGAACATGCCCTTCATCATGTCGCCGAGATTGATGACGCTGCCGCCCGGCATGCCGGGAATGTCCATCGGGCCGGGCTGGGCGCCAGGTGCATCGGCGACCGACACCTCGACCTCCTTGCCCTCCAGCTCGCCGTCGCGGAGCATGCGGCGGAACTTGTTCTTGGTGTCGGCCGAGGCGGTGGCCCCCACCAGCGCGTCGACCAGCCGGTCCTCGGCCGCCTTCTCGGCGCCGGCCTGCACGTCGCGGCGCTTGGTCTCCCGCAGCATGTTGAGGCTGACCTCGACCAGATCGCGCACGATGCTGTCGACGTCGCGGCCGACATAGCCGACCTCGGTGAACTTGGTCGCCTCCACCTTCAGGAACGGCGCCTGCGCCAGCCG
>CAXUBN010000166.1:0-5736 GCA_964249255.1 uncultured Acetobacteraceae bacterium
CCGCCGTTCCGCACGGCGCTGCGCCGGCTCGCCGCCCGTCCCGCCTTCCTGTGGCTGGGTGTGGCGCTCGCCCTGATGGCGATCGCCGAGTACGGCACCTTCATCTGGGTGGCGCCGTTGTTCACCCGCACGCTGCACGTGCCGGCCGCGGCACTCGGGCGCGCCCTGTTCGTGTTCCAGGGCCTGCCCTACCTGCTCGCCACCCTCCTGGGAGGGCAGCTGGTCGACCGCGTCTGGCGCCGCGACGTGCGCTGGATCGCCTGGGTGCCGATGGCGGCCACGGCCATGGCCGCCCCCGCCGTCGTGGCCTTGAGCCTTTCGCGGAGCGACGGCCTCACCTACCTGCTGTTGGCGGTGCCGTCCTTCGCCAACGGCCTGTATCTCGGCCCGTGCTGGGCGATGATCCAGGCCTTGGCGGCGGCCTGGTCGCGCGCCACGGCCGCCGCGGTGCTGGTATTCGCGGTGAACGTCGTCGGCGCCGGCATCGGCCCGGTGATGATCGGCGGGCTGAGCGACCTGCTGGCCCGGCAGTACGGCGCGGCGGCGCTGCGCCACGCCTTCCTGGCGCTGGCGCCGGTCTACGGGCTCGGGCTGCTGGCGTTCGGCCTGGTGGCCCGCGCCCTGAAGGCCGGGCTGGCCGACGTGGCGGCCGAGGAGATGCGCAGCGTGTCGGCCGCGTGACGGTGCGGCAACCACGACCATCGAAGGGGAGGGCGCCCATGGCCCGGGAACGGATCCTGATCGTCGGCGGCGGCATTGCCGGCCTCTGCACCGCCTCGGCACTCGCCCGGCGCGGCCACCCGGTCGAGCTGTTCGAGGGCGGCGACCTGCCCAACCCGCTGTCCTCCTCCCGCGACGAGCACCGCATCATCCGCCATGCCTATGGCGAGATGGCGGGCTACGGCGCCCTGATGCCGGCGGCCTACGCGGCATGGGACCGGTTGTTCGACGATCTCGGCGCCCGGCACCTGGAGCCGATGCCGGCCTACTACGCCCTGCGCGGCGAGGACGAGTGGTACGAGACCACCCGCCGTTCCCTGCACCGCATGGGCCTCCGCTGCGACGAGGTGCCCCTGGCGGAGGTGCCGGACCGGTTCCCGATGCTGCGCACCGATGGCCTGACCCGCATGGTGCGCACCGAGGGCGCCGGCGTGCTGTATGCCGCCGCCATCCTGGGCGACCTGGTGGGCCGGCTGCCGGCACTGGGCGTGCGACTGCATCCGCGCACCGCGGTGCACGCGGTGGACCTCGATGCGGGAACGGTGGCCACGGCCGCCGGCACCCGTCGCGGCGACCGCGTGGTGGTGGCGGCCGGCGCCTGGGTCGCGGACCTGCTGCCGGAGCTGGCCGGCGTCGCGGTGCCATCGCGTCAGGCGGTGATCTACCTGGCGCCGCCGCCTCACCTCGCGGCCGCCTGGCGGGGTGCCCCGGTGCTGATCGACATCGGCGCCGGCGGCGGTACCTATACGATCCCGCCGCGGCCGGGTACGCGCCTCAAGATCGGCGACCACGTGTTCAGCCGCACCGGCCATCCGGATGACGACCGCGTCGCCACCGAAGGCGACCTCGAACGGCTCGTCGCGGTGGCGCGCGGGTCCTGGCGCGACTTCGACCGGTACGCCGTGCTGGAACGCCGGATCTGCTACTATACGGCCACCGCGGACGAGCGCTTCCTGGTGCGCGCCGAGGGCGCGCGCGGCATCGTCTGCTCGGCCTGCTCCGGCCACGGCTTCAAGCTGGCGCCGCTGGTGGCCGAGCGGATCGCCGCCACGATCGCCGGCGAGCGCGACCCGGCGACGCTGTCGAACTGGGCCGCGGCCCGCGATGCCCACGGCACCGAGTTCGAGCCGGGCGCCGCGATGGCCGACGCGCTCCACATGCCGTGATGCGCGCCGCACCGCGGACCGGCGCATCCTGGGACTGATCCGGAGGGGAGCGAAAGGGGAGCATGGCCATGGACGACAGGAGCCACGACAGGACCATCGGCGATCACGTGCTGGCGCCCGAAACCCTGATGCTCGGCTACGGCTACGACCCGTCGCTGTCCGAGGGCTCGGTCAAGCCGCCGGTGTTCCTGACCTCCACCTTCGTGTTCCGCTCGGCCGAGGAGGGACGCGACCATTTCGACGTGGTGGCGGGCCGCAGGCCGGCGCCGCCAGGCGGGGCCGGCCTGGTCTACTCGCGCTTCAACCATCCCAACAGCGAGATCGTCGAGGAGCGGCTGGCGGTCTACGAGGCGGGCGAGGCGGCGCTGATGTTCGCCTCGGGCATGGCGGCGATCACCACCGCCATCCTGGCCACCGCGCGGCCGGGCGACGTGGTGCTGCACAGCCAGCCGCTCTACGGCGGCACCGAGACCCTGCTCACGCGCACCCTGTCCACCCTCGGCATCACCGCGCACGGCTTCAGCGACGGCGGCGACCCGGACGCGATCGCCGCCGCCGCCCGGGAGGCCGCCAGGCTCGGCCGCCTCAGCCTGGTCATGATCGAGACACCCTCGAACCCGCTCAACACGCTGGTCGACATCGCCGCCGTCCGCGCGGTGTCGGACCGCATCGGCGCCGCGACCGGGCTGCGCCCGCTGGTGATCTGCGACAACACCATGCTGAGCCCGGTGCTGCAGCGGCCGCTCCGGCACGGCGCCGACCTGGCGGTGGCCTCGCTCACTAAGTACGTCGGCGGCCACAGCGACCTGATCGGCGGCGCCGTGGTCGGCAGCCACGAGCTGATGCGGCCGATCCGGCTGCTGCGCAGCGCGATCGGCACCCAGCTCGACCCGCATTCCTGTTGGATGGTGGGGCGCTCCCTGGAAACCCTGGCGGTGCGGGTGCGCGCCTCATCCGCCCATGCGGAGTTCGTGGTCCGCGCCATGGACGCGCACCCGAGCGTGGTCGCCGTGCATGCGCTGGGCGCCGACCGCGGCGGCGAGGCGGCGCGCCGGATCTATGCCGCGCAGTGCGCCGGCCCGGGCTCGACCTTCGCCATCACCATCAGGGGCGGCCAGGCGGAAGCGTTCCGCGTGCTGAACCGGCTCAGGCTGTTCAAGCTGGCGGTCAGCCTGGGCGGCACGGAGTCGCTGGCCTGCCATCCGGCCTCGACCACCCATTCCGGCGTGCCGGCCGCCGTGCGCGCCCGCATCGGCGTCACCGACGGCCTGATCCGGCTCAGCATCGGCCTCGAGAACCAGGACGACCTCGTGGCCGACCTCACCCAGGCCCTGTCGGTGCTGGGGTAGGCCGGATCCGGATCGCACCCAAGCGGCTCATCGTGGTGCGGCAGGTGGACCGCATTCCGTCGGCCGGCGCCATCTCATGCGAGACCACCGGCCACCTCCCCGCAGACGTTCGCGAGGTTGTGGCTGACCATCAGGCCCGGGCCACCGCCTCGATCAGGCCCATGTGATGCGATGACGATATCGGATGGGCCAAACCGATATCTGCCGCCTCGGCGCCGACCTGGCTATCGTCCGGCACCCGCAAGATCCGCGTCATCGAGCAGGCCGGCAGAGGCACGTCCTCGCTTCACGATCCGGCCGGCGCTGCGGGCGACCGATCCCTGACCGGCATGACGGCGACGTCACTCCCGCGTCCGGGGCGACGTCGAGAAGCGGCGGAACAGCCGCACCAGGAAGTGCAACAGGGAGATGCTTGGCATGATGAGCTATCGCAATCACGGTCCCAATAAAACCGCACCTGACAGGGGAGAGCGGTTGATGCCCAGAACCCCCCTCCGGCATGCGATCCGACTGACAGGCCTCGCGGCGGCGTTTGCCCTGATGACCGCTCCCGGCGTCTCGGTCGCGGGCGAAACCCAGATGACCTCCGATGTGTCGGCTTCGTCAAAGCCGCTCCAGTGCATGACCAGCTACGTGGGCGTGAAGCAGTTCCCCAACGATATCGTCGAGCAACAGGTCTGGGCACAGTTCTGCTTCCGTAAGCAGCCCACGTCCAGCACGCCGGTCCAGGTCCTG
This sequence comes from uncultured Acetobacteraceae bacterium, assembly GCA_964249255.1. GTDB lineage: Bacteria > Pseudomonadota > Alphaproteobacteria > Acetobacterales > Acetobacteraceae > Lichenicola. The sequence goes on from CAXUBN010000166.1 coordinate 3,971, forward strand.
ATCCATGGCGGTGCCTACAACCACACCTACTGGGACACGCCCTTCAAGCCCGACACCTATTCCTATGTTCGAGCGGCGACGGCACGGGGCTATGCGACGCTCAACTTCGATCGGCTAGGCTACGGGGCGAGCGATCATCCGCCCGCGGAGACCCTCGACTTCAACGTGGCGGGCTACGTCACCCACCAGCTCGTGCAGAAGCTTCGCGCCGGCAACTGGGTCGTTCCCTTCACCAAGGTGATCCTGAATGGGCATTCGATGGGTGCGCTGACTGCGGAGAACGAGGCCGCGAACTACAACGACGTCAACGGCCTGATCGTCACCGGTATCGGCCACGACTTCAACCTCGCGCCGAACCTGCTGACCATCTTCGTGCCCGCCGCGACCGATCCGAAGTTCGTCGGCCAGCTCGACGTGGCCAGCTACCTCACCTCGCGGCCCGGCGGCAGGATCGGCGTCTTTGTCGCCCCGGGCTCCTATGATCCGGCCATCGTTCCGTACGAGGAGGGCATCGAGAAGGACACGTTGTCGCCGACCGAGCTCAGCTCGTTGACGACCGATACGAGCGACGCGAACCAGCTGACGCAACGGATCACCGTCCCGACGTTGTTCGCCCAGGGACGATACGATCAGCTCTGGTGCAACCGCAGCGGAGATTGCGAGACGGACCCGCAGGCGAACAAGGAACCCTCCTACTGGCCGAATGCCTCGTTCACGCGCGTCATCATTCCGGACGCCGGCCACTCGATCAACTCGAACCTGTCGGCAACGACGTTCTACGCCACCACCTTCTCCTGGCTGACGGAGAATGGCCTGGCGCCACGGTAGGGCGATCGGTTGATCCTTCCAGGGCGGCTTTGGTGCCGACCCTGGGATGGTGCAGACCGGCTCATCAACCAACGTTCAGGTTCTCATTGAACCGAAGGCGAAGCCCTGGAAGAAGCCCGCCGCCTCCTGGTCCATGGCGAGCGCTCGTGGACAAGGCCTGACGGCAGGGGACGTGGTTGGTTCGACGCCGCCATCTGCAGGTGACGTCGAGCGAGCGGATCGGCACCACGGATGCGGGACGGGCGCCGATCGGGCCGTTGCCCCCGCCCGGGCGCGACGCGTTGCTGGGCACGCCGGCGGAAATGGCGGGCCGTGACTGCACGGCCGACATGATCGACAGCACGGTGCCGCGCGCCCACCATTGCGCGGCCGGGATCAAGAAGGAGCCGGGCCGTCCAAGGCGCTCGGCCGCTCGCGCGGCGGCTTCTTCACCAAGCTGCCTGCGCGCTTCGATGTGCGCGGACTACCGTTCGGCCTCGTGCTGACGCCCGGGCGGGTGCCCAGGCAGGCGCACGACATCCAGAGCTTCGAGCCACTGGTGATGATCGGCGACCAGGTGCGGATGCTGCTGGCCGATCGCGGCGGCGATGCCGATGACGTCCGCCGGGAGATCGCCTTCACCGGCACCAGGACGGTCATCCCGGCCAAACGCGGCCGCCGATGCCCTGCGCAGCCAGACGCGCCGCATCTGGCGCACCGCATCGAGCGCATGTTCAGCAAGTTCAAGAACTGCCGCCGGATCACCACCCGACATGACAAGACCGCCGCCTTATGCCTCGGCTTCGTCCACGGGCGCTCATAAGCAAGGTTGTGAGCTAAACGCGCAGCGCGCCCTGACTGTATTGTGTATAGATCAGGAATTGGCGGACCCGACACGATTCGAACGTGCGACCTTCGCCTTCGGAGGGCGACGCTCTATCCAGCTGAGCTACGGGTCC
>CAXUBN010000167.1:0-2401 GCA_964249255.1 uncultured Acetobacteraceae bacterium
GGCCCGTAGCCTGCGATCAACCTAAGACTGGTTCCCAAAGGCTCCGCCTTTGGCGGGGTCCAGGGGTAGAACCCCTGGCCTTTCCCTACTCCGCCACCCAGCCATCGGCCTTGAGCACCTCGCCCGCCAGGTAAAGGCTGCCGCAGATCAGCACCCGCCCGGGCGGGATCGGCGCCAGCGCCGCCAGCGCGTCCGCCACGCGGGGCCCGGGCCTGGCATGCCCGCCGGACGCGGCGACGATTCCCTCCACCGGCAGCGCCAGATGCTGGCCCGGTTCGGACACGGCCCAGGCGGTGTCCGCCAGCGGCAGCAGCGGCTGGAGGAAGCCGGCCGGATCCTTGCCCTGCTTCATGCCGACCACGAGATGCAGCGGGCGGTCGGTCCATCCCTCCAGCGTCCGGGCCAGGGCGGCGCCGGCACCGGGATTGTGGCCGCCGTCGAGCCAAAGCTCCCAGCCGGGCGGCATCCCCAGTGAGAGCCGGCCGGTCAGGCGCTGCAGGCGGGCGGGCCAGCTCGCGTGCGCGATGCCGGCGAACGCGGCATCCGGCACACCGAAGCCGGCGGCGCGCAGGGTGGCCACGGCCAGACCAGCGTTGTCGACCTGATGCGGACCGGGCAGGCCCGATTGCGGCAGAAGGAGACTACCGTGCCGATCGGCATAGCGCAGCCGGGTGCCGGATGGCTCGATGTGCCAGTCGCGGTCGCGGAGCAGGAGCGGTGCCGAGCGGCGCGCGGCCTCGTCGGCGACGACCGCGAGCGCCTCGTCGGGCTGTCGACCGGTCACCAGCGGCCGGCCAGGCTTGGCGATCCCGGCCTTCTCACCGGCGATCGCGGCGAGCGTGTGCCCCAGGAACGCCTCGTGGTCCATCGACAGCGCGGCGATGGCGCAGGCGGCGGGCGACGGCAGCACGTTGGTGGCGTCGTGGCGGCCGCCCAGGCCGACCTCGACGATCGCCAGGTCGGCCGGGTGCTCGGCGAACAGGAGGAAGGCGCAGGCGGTCAGCACCTCGAACACGGTGATGGGGGCGCCGTCGTTGATGCGCTCGATGCGCTCCAGCACGTCGATCAGCGCGTCCTCCGCGACCAGGCGGCCGGACACGCGGAAGCGCTCGGTGACGTCGACCAGGTGCGGGCTGGTGGTGGCGTGCACCACCAGCCCGGCCGCCTCGGCGATCGCGCGCAGGTGGGCGCAGGTGCTGCCCTTGCCGTTGGTGCCGGCGACGTGGATGACCGGCGGCAGGCGACGCTCGGGGTTGCCGAGCTTCGCCAGCAGGCGTTCGAGCCGGCCGAGGCTGAGGTCGATCAGCGCCGGATACAGGCGCTGCAGGCGCTCCAGCACGAGGCCGGAACGGCCGCTGAACTCGGGCAGCACGTTGGACATTGGGCCGGGCGCGCCCATCGCCGGATCAGGCGGCGGCGGCCGGCTGGTCCTCGACCGCCAGCAACCGCAGCAGTCGGCCCAGGGTCTCGCGCAGGGCGCCGCGGGCGACCACCATGTCGAGCATGCCGTGCGACAGGAGGTACTCCGAGCGCTGGAACCCGTCGGGAAGGATCTCGCGCACGGTCTGCTCGATGACGCGGGGTCCGGCGAAGCCGATCAGCGCGTTCGGCTCGGCAATCTGGATGTCGCCCAGCATGGCGAAGCTGGCGGTGACGCCGCCGGTGGTCGGGTTGGTCAGCACCACGATGTAGGGCAGGCCGGCGTCCTTCACCATCTGCACGGCGATGGTGGTGCGCGGCATCTGCATCAGGCTGATCATGCCCTCCTGCATGCGGGCACCGCCGGAGGCCGTGAACACCACCAGGGGCGCGCGCTGCAGCACCGCCAGCCGGGCCGCGGCGACGATGCCCTCGCCCAGCGCGGCACCCATGGTGCCAGCCATGAACTCGTACGCCATGACCGCGACCACGGCCCGGGCGCCGCCGATGGTGCCGTGCGCCACCACCAGGGCCTCGTCGAGGTGGGTGCGGGCGCGGTTCTCCTTGAGGCGGTCGGTGTATTTCTTCTGGTCGCGGAAGCCGAGCGGGTCGTTGGGCGCGCGCGGCAGTTCGATGCGGGTGTGGGTGCCGTCGTCGAAGGTCCAGGCCAGCCGGTCCTCGACCAGGGCGCGCATGTGGTGGCCGCAGTGCGGGCACACGTTCAGCGACTTCCGCAGGTCGTTGCTGAAGATCATCTGGTTGCAGGACTCGCACTGCGTCCAAAGGTTGTCCGGGACGTCGCGCTTGCCGAGCAGGTTGCGGATCTTGGGACGGACGTAGGTGGTGAGCCAGCTCATGGGGTGTCCTCGATAGAAGGCCAGGGCTCTGCCCTGGACCCGCCAAGGGCCGGAGGCCCTTGGATCCCGATCTGTTAGACGGTTTCCAAAGGCTGGCCTTTGGCGGGGTCCAGGGGCAGGGCCCC
>CAXUBN010000167.1:2411-5714 GCA_964249255.1 uncultured Acetobacteraceae bacterium
CCCGCCCCGGGGGGGCGGGGCGCCGCCCCCCGGCCCCCCCCCCCCCCCCTTGCCCGCCTCACGCCCTCCGCGATGGTCCGAACCTGGTCGAGCACCAGCCGCACCGTGTCCGGCCCTGCCTGCCCGTCGGCGTCCAGGCTGCCGGCCAGGGTCTCGATCAGGGCCGAGGCCACCACGGCGGCGTCGGCGACGCGCACCGCGGCGGCGGCCTGCGAGGGGGTGCGGATGCCGAACCCGATCGCCACCGGCAGGTCGGTGGCGGCGCGCAGGCGCGGCAGCGCCGCCGCCAGCTCGTCCTCGGACGCGGTGCGGGTGCCGGTCACGCCGGTGATGCTGACGTAGTAGATGAAGCCCGAGCTGCCCCGCAGCACTACCGGCAGGCGGTCCGGCGTGGTGGTGGGCGCCACCAGCCGGACGATGTCGATGCCGTGCACGGCGGCATGGGGCTCGAGCAGGTCGGCCTCCTCGGGCGGCAGGTCGACCACGATCAGGCCGTCGATGCCGGCGGCGGCGGCGGCGGCGCAGAAGCGGGCCGGGCCGTAGCTGTCGATCGGGTTCAGGTAGCCCATCAGGACGACCGGCGTGTCGGCGTCCGTGTCGCGGAAGCGCCGCACCATCTCCAGCGTGCGGTCGATCGTGGCGCCGCCGCGGAGGCCGCGGCGGGCGGCGGCCTGGATGGTGGGGCCGTCCGCCATCGGGTCGCTGAACGGCAGGCCGATCTCGATCAGGTCGGCGCCGGCGCTGGGCATGCCGGCCAGGATGGCCGCGGCCGTGACGAGGTCGGGGTCGCCCGCCTCCAGGAACGGGATCAAGGCGCCGCGACCGGCCGCGCGGAGGGCGGCGAAGCGCCGGGCGATCCGGCTCACATCCTCACTCCCAGGTGCTCGGCCACGGTGGGGATGTCCTTGTCGCCGCGGCCGGACAGGTTCATCAGGATGATGCGGTCGGGCGCCATGCCGGGCGCGATCTTGGCGACGTGGGCCAGGGCATGCGCGCATTCCAGCGCCGGGATGATGCCCTCGGTGCGGGTGCAGAGCTGGAACGCCGCCAGCGCCTCGTCGTCGGTGGCGCCGACATAGCGCGCGCGGCCGATCTCGTGCAGCCAGCTGTGCTCGGGCCCGATGCCGGGATAGTCGAGGCCGGCGCTGATCGAGTGCGCCTCGGCGATCTGGCCCTCGTTGTCCTGCAGGAGGTAGGTGCGGTTGCCGTGCAGCACGCCGGGGCGGCCGCGGCTGATGCTGGCGGCCTGCCGGCCGCTGTCCAGGCCATGCCCGGCGGCCTCGACGCCGATCAGCTCGACGTCCGGGTCGTCCAGGAAGGGATGGAAGATGCCCATGGCGTTGGAGCCGCCGCCGACCGCGGCCACCACCGCGTCGGGAAGCCGGCCCTCGGCCTCCTGCATCTGCACGCGCGCCTCGTCGCCGATGACGCACTGGAAGTCGCGCACCATGGCGGGATAGGGGTGCGGTCCGGCGACGGTGCCGACCAGGAAGTATGTGTCGGACACGTTGGCGACCCAGTCGCGCATGGCGTCGTTCATGGCATCCTTCAGCGTGCCGGCGCCGGTGGTCACGGGATGCACCTCGGCCCCCAGCAGGCGCATGCGGAACACGTTGGCCTTCTGCCGCTCGACATCGACGGCGCCCATGTAGATCACGCAGCGCAGCCCGAACAGCGCGCACACGGTGGCGGTGGCGACGCCGTGGGAGCCGGCGCCGGTCTCGGCGACGATCCGGGTGCGGCCCATGCGCCGAGCCAGCAGGATCTGGCCCATGACGTTGTTCAGCTTGTGCGAGCCGGTGTGGTTCAGCTCCTCGCGCTTCAGGTAGATGCGGGCACCCCCCAGCGCGGCGGTGAGGCGGCGGGCGAACCAGAGCGGGCTCGGGCGGCCGACGTAATCCTTCAGGTAATGGTCGAGCTCGGTGCGGAAGGCGGGATCGCGCCGGGCGGCCTCGTAGGCGGCATCCAGCTCCAGGACCAGCGGCATCAGCGTTTCGGCGACGAAACGGCCGCCGAACGGGCCGAAGCGGCCGCGCTCGTCCGGTCCGGACCGCAACGTGTTGGGACGCAGCGCCGCGGCGCGTTCCGCGAGCTGCGCGGAGATGGGCGCGGCCGCGGGGGGAGCCAGGGGGGAGGCCGACGGCGTGGGCTGGGACAGGGTCACGGGCGTGGATCTCCGGAAGGACGGGGTTCTAGCGCAGGCGCATCCGGAGGTCACGCGGAAGGCCGGTGGCGTCGTTGACAGGATGGGGGCGGCGTTGCCAATCAGGCCGCAACCCCCTTGCCAGGAGTGCGCATGTTCATCGCCCATCCGCCGGGCCGGCCGCCGGTCGCCGTGTCAACCGAGGCGGACGGCGAGGGATCCGCCTGGCTCGACCTGCTGGACCCCACCGACGAGGAGCGGGCGCTGGCCGGGCGGATGACCGGGCTGCGGATGCCGACCCGGCAGGACGTGGAGGAGATCGAGAGCTCGAGCCGCGTGTTCGTGGAGGACGGCACCTTCTACCTGTCGACGCCGCTGGTGCGGCGCACGGACGAGCTGGTGTTCAGCGCGCCGGTGGGCTTCGTGGTGAGCCGCGACCGGCTGGTCACCATCCGCTACAGCGACTACCCGGTATTCGACATGGTGGCGAAGCGGCTGGCGCGACAGGCGACCTCGCACGACGTCGAGGAGGGCATGCTGATGCTGCTTGAGGCGATCGTCGACCGGCTGGCCGACCTGCTGGAGATGGCGGGCCGCCACCTGGACCAGCTATCCAGGCAGGTCTTCCAGGCGCCGGCGCCGCGCGGGCAGAACCTCGACCGCAGCCTGCGGGCGCTGCTGCAACGGGTGGGGCGGGAGACCGACCTGGTCTCCGGGATGCGCGACAGCCTGCTCGGCATGCAGCGGATCGCCCTGTTCATCTCGGAGAACGGCGAGCGGCCCTGCCAGGAGCGGCTCCGGACGCGGCTGAGCCTGCTCTCCAAGGACATCAACTCGCTCAACGACTATGACGGCCAACTCAACAACAAGGTGCAGTTCCTGCTGGACGCGACGCTGGGCTTCATCAACATCGAGCAGAACAACGGCATCAAGATCCTGACGGTGGTCAGCATCGTCGGCATTCCGCCCACGCTGATCGCCAGCATCTACGGGATGAACTTCAAGGACATTCCCGAGTTGAGCTGGAGCTTCGGCTACTGGTACGCGCTGGGGCTGATGGCGGCGACGGTGGTGCTGCTGATGATCTGGTTCTGGCGCAAGGGATGGCTCGGCGGCCGCTGAGACGGCTGGTCGGGATGGGGGCGGGATGAGGCGTGGGG
>CAXUBN010000168.1:0-5710 GCA_964249255.1 uncultured Acetobacteraceae bacterium
GCCAGCCCCACCCCGGCCGCCAGCGTCCCGCCCGGCCGCCGGCCGAACCCGAGCCGCCCCAGGCGCCCGAGGGAGGCGGCAGCGCTGCGCCGAGGCGGCGTCATGTCCATCAGCTCGGAGCTCGGCCGAGAAAGGGGCGTGCCGAGCGAGAGTGCCGCGCCAGCGGCACGGCCGGCGTGTCCGGTGAGAACCGGAGCGGAGCGGCCTCCTGGCCGTGAGCCTCGGCAAGCGCGAGGGGCACGTCGGATCGCCGGCACGCCCAATTCTCCGCCGAGCGCTCAGGCATGGCGCGTTCGCGGGTCCAGCAGCCCGTTGGCCAGGTCCGCCAGCAGGTTGCCCGCCACCGTCAGCATGCCGATCACCAGCACGATGGCGACCACCACGGGATAGTCCTGCGCCACCGCCGACTGCCACAGCAGCCAGCCCAGGCCGGGATACGAGAACACGGTCTCGGTGACGATGCCGCCCGCGAAGATCGCCGGCAGCGACAGCCCCAGGATCGTCACCACCGGCCGCAGCGCGTTGCGGAGCACGTGGCGCAGCAGGATGCGCGCCGGGGACGCGCCGCGGGCGGCGGCCGAGCGCACGTAGTCGCGCCCCAGCTCCTCGTGCACCGACTGCGCGAAGTAGCGCGACAGCGTCGGCACCGTGAACAGTACCAGGGTCGCGGCCGGCAAGGCCAGGTGCGCCAGCGCCGCCCCCCACGTCTGCTGCGCGAGCCGCAGGTCCTCGAGCCCGCCGGCCGGGAGCCAGCCGAGCCCCATCGAGAACCACAGGATCAGCAGCGTGCCGCTGAAGAAGGTCGGCACCGCGTACAGCCCCAGCTCCACCGCGCCGATCAGGCGCCCGCCCCGCTGCGCATGAAACACGCCGTGCGCCAGCCCCAGCCCGAGCCCAATGAGAAGGCTGGCGCCCAACGACACCAGCTGCAGCAGGATCGTGTTGCGCTCGTAGGACAGCAGCATCTGCGCCACCGGCCGGTTGTAGATGTAGGACGCGCCGAGCTCGCCGTGCGCGAGCGCCCACAGGTAGCCCAGGTACTGCCGCCACAGCGGCCGGTCGAGGCCGAGCGCGTGGTTCAACGCCGCGATCGCCGCCGGCTTGGCGCCCAGGCCCAGGATCGAGTAGGCGGGCCCGCCCGGCGTGAGGTGGATCAGCGCGAAGGCGATGCTGACCAGGATCAGCAGGGACAGCAGCGCGGACAGGATCCGCGACCGCAGCGTGCGCAGCAGGGCGGCCATCAGGCGTGCGGCGGAGCGGTGGTGTCGGCGGAACAGGCCAGCGGCCCCGACAGCGTCAGCAGCTCCGGCGACCACATGCCGTTAGGGGTCAGGAAGTCGGCGACATGACCGATGCCCGGCCGCACCAGCACGCCGTAGGTGCCGGTGGGCAGGTACAGGTGGATCGCCTGCTCCGCCGCATAGTCCTGCACCGCGTGCAGCGACCCGTCGCCGTCGCCGAACATCACGTCGCGGTTCAGCGCGTCCATGCGCGGGTCGAGGTAGTGGCCGAAGTTGAGCTGCCCGTCCGACGAGAAGAAGTCGTGCACGTCGGGATAGCTCTGCACCGACCACAGCAGCGTCGCCATGTCCCAGTCGTGGCCGTTGCCGTCCAGCGTCGCCAGCAGCTGGTTGAAGCCGACCAGCTGGATGTCGTTGTCGATGCCGATCGCGCGCAGGTCGCGCTGGATCACCTGCGCCTGCAGCACGCCGGGCGTGCTTTCCGCCGACGTCATGTCGGTGAAGGCCAGCCGCTGGCCATCCCGGACCATGATGCCGTCCGGTCCCGGCCGCCAGCCGTCGGCCAGCAGCAGCGCCCGCGCCGCCGCCGGGTCGTAGGACAGGTCCGGATAGCCGGCACGGGCGGCCGGCGACAGCATGGAGTCCATCGCCGGCGGCACCGGCCCGTGATCGACCTGCGCCTGGCCGTGGAACACCAGGCGGATGATCTCGCGCTGGTCCACGCCGCGGATGATCGCGCGCCGCACCGCCGGGTCGCGCAGGAACGGCGCGTGGACCGAGCGATAGTTGAAGTAGCCGTCGCCGTATCCGTGGTTGGGCGGCCGGCTGACCACGTCGAAGCCCGGCAACCGCGCGATCCGCTCGGTGAGCAGGAACGGGACGTTGGCGATGTCGAGCTCCCCCGCGCGCATCTGCTCCAGCGCCGCGGTGCCGTTGGGGAACGCCAGCACCAGCCGCCTTATGTGAGGGTGGGTGCCGCCGTAGAGCGGGTTCGGCTCCAGCACGATGTGCCGCCCGACGGCGTACTCCTTGAGGACGAAGGCGCTGTCCGACACCCGGAACAGCGCGGGATCGGTCTGCCGCCGGCGCATCTCGAGCAGGCTCATGGTCCCGAACACGTGCCTGGGCAGCGGGAACAGCAGGTTGCCGAGCCCCAGCGAAACGAACCAGTCCGGGTTGACCCTGTGCGTCATGCGCAGCGTCACCCGGTGCGGCGACGACGCCTCGGCCCGCGCGATCAGCGTCGGCACGCCGCCATGGCCGTAGTAGGCATAGCTGGACCCCAGCCGCCGGATCAGGTCCAGCGTGAACAGCACGTCGTCCGCCGTGACCGGCACGCCGTCCGACCACATCCAGTCGTGCAGCGTGACCACGAAGGTCAGCCCGCCGTCCGGCGTGTCGACCGCCTGGGCCAGCCCGCGCGACGGATCGAGCCGGCCCTGCGCATCGATCCAGACCAGCGGCCGGTAGAACTGCTCCAGCACCTGGTGCGCGCCGAGCGCCGTGTTCAGCAGCGGGTTGAACGAGGTGATCGGCGCGGCGGCGCCGGAACCCAGCGAGGTCGGCACGATCACGGTGCCGCAGCCGTCCCGCTCCGCCGCCCAACCCGTTGCCGGCGCCGTCGCCCACCCTGGGCCGTGCAGCGCCGCCGACACCGCGAGGGCCGATGCGAGCCTGAACCACGGGGAACGACGGTGCCGCACGCCTCGCAGGTGCCAGAGCCGCCGTCAGCTGTCCAGCGCGGCCGCCACCTCTGCCTTCAAGGCGGGCAGGACGTCTTCCGGGAACCACGGGTTGCGCGCTTCCCAGACCCCCGTGCGCCAGGACGGATGCGGCAGTGGGAAGAAGCGCGGCAGGTAGTCCCGCCACCCGCGCACCCGCTCCGTCATGGCGCCGCGACCCAGCGCGCCGACCTGGGCGTAGCTGCCCACCAGCAGAGTGAGGTGCAGCTGCGGCATCAGCCCGAGCAGCCGTGGCCGCCACAGGGTCGCGCATTCCGGCCGCGGCGGGCAGTCGCCGCCGTTCGGCAGGCGGCCCGGGTAGCACAGGCCCATCGGCAGGATCGCCACCCGCTCCGGGTCGTAGAACGCGGTGCGGTCCAGCCCGAGCCAGGTCCGCAGCCGGCTGCCGGAGTCGTCCCAGAATGCGATCCCCTTCTCGTGCACGATGCGGCCCGGTGCCTGGCTGGCGATCAGCAGCCGGGCATGGCGCGACACCTGCACGATCGGGCGCGGCCCCAGCGGCAGCACCGGCGCGCACACCCCGCACGCCCTGACCTCGACCGTCAGCCGGTCCAGCGCCGCATCCCCATCCGCGTCGCTCACACCCCCAGCAGCTCGTCGACCAGCGCCGCGGTCGGGCCCTGCCGTGCCAGCTGAGCCTGACGCCCGGCTGACGCCTGCGCCGGTGGGGATGACGATGCTGGTCAGGGGAAGGCCAGGGCTCTGCCCTGGACCCGCCAAGGGCCACAGGCCCTTGGAACCCGATCATCAGATAGACGGAGTCCAGAGGCCGCGCCTCTGGCGGGGTCCAGGGGCAGGGCCCCTGGCCTTCCCTCCCTCACGGCTCGTCCGTCGGCTGCGGCGTCTCGCCGATGCTGAAGATGACGACCCGCTGTCCGCCATGGGCGAAGGTCACCGTGCACGGCACCTGCGCCCCGTCGGTCAGCGGCTGGTCGGCCTGCGTGAGGTCGAACGTCGCCGTCACCGGGTGCACGCCGCCGTGCAGGCCCGGTGGCAGGTCGAGGCCGTTCTGGGGCCCGGGCGGCACCTGTCCCTGCGCCACGCTGGGCGCCGCGACGTCGGCGTGCCGCGTGCCGTTCCGCAGGGTCACCGTGCCGCTGGCCGGGCAATCGGCGCGGATCAGCCGGTCGGGGATGTCGCCGTGGTTGACCAGCACCGTGTCCAGCACCGCCGCATGGTGCACAAGGTCGGCGCGCGCCCAGGACGGCCCGATCTGGATCGGCCCCGACACCTGAGCCCCGGCGGGCACCGACCCCGCCGCCATCACCAGCACCAGCGCGCCGGTGGACCATCTAGGCAAGCTCATACTCGACCTCCGCCGTGTAGACCGGACGATCCGGGCCCGGTTGCGAACTGAACAGGGTGAAGCGGTCCACCGGGACCGGCCCGGTGCGCAACAGGTTGTGTGCCTGCACCCAGCCGCCCAGCGCCGGATCCGGCACCCCATCGACCCGGGCCAGGGTGACGTGCGGCTGGAACCGCCGCCGCGACGCTGTCACTCCCGCCCGCTGCAGCGCGGTCTCGATCTTGTTCTGCAGATGGTCGAGCCGCTCGTTCCGTGCGATCCCAGCCCAGATCTTGGTCGGCCGGCCGCGGTCGTCGAACACCCCCACCCCGGACAGGGTGAGCTCGAAGCGCCGCCCGCGCAGCGCGTGCAGGGCGAGGTCCACCTCCTCGGCCAGGACCCGGCCGGTCTCGCCGATGAAGCGCAGCGTGAGGTGGAGGTCGTCCGGCGCCACCCAGTCGGCGCCGGGCAGCCCGCCGCACAGGCCGGACAGGGTCTCGCGCAGCGTCCAGGGTAGGTCCAGGGCGACGAAGAGCCGCATCAGCGCGGCCGGCGCGGCCGGGCGAACAGCATCACCACGGCGGCCAGAACGGCCAGCAGGGCGGTGATCCGGGTGGAGGCGGCGGTGGGGGAACGGGTCATGCCGGGAGCCGGAGCTTACGCTGGGGCAGGAGGGAACATCAATGGAACGGTGCCCGGCCGCGGGGGGCGGGTCAACGCCCAGGCAGGGTCAACCCAGGGTCAACCCAGGGCCATGCCGGGGGCCAACCCGGTGGCGAGGCTACGGATCGTCCATGCGCGGCGGTTGTTCTTGACCTGTCTCGCGGAACCTCCAATGTAGGCCGCAGTCGCCCGCGCATCGCGGGCGCACAGGAACCGAGACACCCCATGGCGTTCGTCCCCGACTATCGCACCACCTCCCGCGCATCGGGTGCGGGCGCCCAGGCCGGGATCGTGGATTCCGGCCTGCGCGCCTACATGCTGCGCGTCTACAACTGGATGGCCTCGGGCCTGGCCCTGACCGGCTTCGTGGCCTACGGCGTCGCGCACAGCCAGCTGGCCGACCTGTTCCACCGTACCGTGATGCTGCCGTCCGGCTACGAGGCGATCCGCCCGACCGGGCTCGGCATCCTCGCCATGTTCGCGCCGCTCGCCTTCGTGCTGGTGCTGAGCTTCGGCGTGAACAAGCTGTCGCGGACCGCGGCGCAGACCCTGTTCTGGGTGTTCTGCGCGGCGATGGGCGTCAGCCTGACCAACCTGTTCTTCGTCTACACGGACATGTCGATCGTGCGGGTGTTCTTCATTACCGCCAGCATGTTCGCCGCCACCAGCATCTACGGCTACGCGACCAAGAAGGACCTGACCAGCATCGGCTCGTTCATGATGATGGGCCTGTTCGGCATCATCATCGCCAGCGTCGTCAACATGTTCCTGCAGAGCCC
>CAXUBN010000169.1:0-5682 GCA_964249255.1 uncultured Acetobacteraceae bacterium
GGCCTGGGGTGCCGGGGTGATCGTCGCCGCCCGCGATGCCGGAGGGCCTGCCAGCAGGCATGACAGGGCCAGAAGCAGGGCGTAGTGCAGGCGCATGAGATCTCCCCGGCAGGAGCGCGTATCGGAAACGATACGGGCCCGCGACACAAGGTCAGGCCGATGACGGCGCTGCCGCGGTCCTTGTCCGCCGCCTGCCTGGCTCATGGTGCCGGGGCGCGGGCCTCCGTCGAGGCGATGCCCGGCTCGCTGATCCGCGCGGTGGCGCACGAGGGGCTGGGACGCGCCGACGTGATCCCGCTCTGGTTCGGCGAGCCGGACACGGTGACGGCCCCCTTCATCCGCGATGCGGCGAAGCGGGCGCTCGACGACGGGCAAACCTTCTACGTGTCGAACCACGGCATCCCGGCGCTGCGCGACGCGATCGCGCGCTACCAGGTCGGGCTGGGACGCCGCTCGGCGCCCGGCCGGGTTTGCGTGACGCCGTCCGGGGTCAACGCGATCCTGCTGGTCTGCCAGGCGCTGCTGTCGCCGGGCGACCGGGTGGTGCTGCCGACGCCGCATTGGCCCAACCTTGCCGGCATCGCCACCCTTGCCGGCGCGACGGTGGCAACCGTGCCGTTGCTGCTGGAGAACGGGCGCTGGCGCGTCGAACTGGACGAGCTGCTGGCGGCGCTGACGCCGGACACCCGCATGGTGATGCTGAACGCGCCCGCCAACCCGACCGGCTGGATGCTGGACGCGGCCGAGCAGGCGGCGCTGCTGGCGCATTGCCGGCACCACGGCATCTGGATCATGGCCGACGACGTGTACGAGCGCATCGTGTTCGACGGCGCCGCGGCGGCACCCAGCTTCCTGGAGCTGGCGGAGCCGGAGGACCGGGTGCTGTCGGTCAACTCGTTCTCCAAAGCCTGGGCGATGACCGGCTGGCGGCTGGGCTGGATCACGGCACCCGAGGCGCTGATGCCGGCACTCGGCAAGCTCGCCGAGTTCAACACCTCCTGCGCGCCCGAGTTCGTGCAGCGCGCCGGCATCGCGGCGCTGGAAGGCGGCGAGGCGGTGGTGGCCGAGACCGTGGCGCGCTACCGGCGGCGTCGCGACCTCGCGACCACCCTGCTGGATGGGATCCCGGGCGTGCGGGTGCCGAGCCCGCCGGGGGCGATGTACTCGTTCTTCTCGATCGCCGGCTGCACCGACAGCCTGGTGCTGGCGCAGGCACTGCTGCGCGAGGCCGGCGTGGGGCTGGCGCCGGGGCGGGCGTTCGGACCGGCGGGGGAAGGTTGCCTCAGGCTGTGCTTCGCGGTGGACGAGGACCGGCTGCGCGAGGCGTGCGCGCGGATCGCGCGGTTCCTTGACCGGGCCCGCAGCCACGCATGATCGTCAGCGAGCGGTCGGGCTTCGTGTTCGTCCACAACCCGAAATGCGGCGGGTCGGTGTTTCGCCGTGCGATCGAGGCGCACCACGACCATCCCCGCACCTTCTGGACGCCGCAGCCGGCCCCCTTCTTCGGCATCGAGATGGACCACGCGCACCTGCGGCTGTGGGAGGTGCAGGCGCTGCATCCGGACGTGTTCCGCCGCCTGCGGTTCGAGCCGTCGGTGGTGTTCGTGCGCAACCCGCTCGACCGCTTCGTCTCGGCGCTGCACCACCACCTGCGCTTCTACCGTCCCGAGCTCGGGCTCGACGAATTGGACGGGCCCGGGCGGCTGGCGCTGATGCAGGGCTTCGTCCGCGACGAACTGACGCCGGAGCGCATCCTGACGGACTACCGCCTCGTCCATTTCAGCCCGCAGACCTGGTTCTGCTGCGTGGGCCCGGAGCGGATCGTCGGCACGATCATCCCGATGGGCCCCGGGCTGAACCCGATGCGGGCCGCGGCCGATGCGCTTGGCATCGCGCTGCCAACCGAGGACTGGCAGGCGCCGGGCGAGGACCGCGGCCGATACCTGGCCGACCCGGCGCTGCAGGCGGTGGCGGACCGGCTCTACGCCGGCGACCACGCGTTCCTGGGCACGCTGCCGCACCTGCGGGAGATCCTGTAGCGCACCGGTCGCTCAGCCCTTCTTGCGCAGCATCCGCTCATGCCGCCCGCCCGCCGGCACGAAGCCGGTCGCCAGGCTGAAGGCGTGCAGGCCGGGATCGTCGCCGACCAGCATCTCCAGGGCGCCGCAGCCGGCCACCCGCGCCGCCTGCGCCGCCGCCTTGACCAGCAGCCGGCCGATGCCGCGGCGGCGGTCGTCCGGCATCACGAACAGCGCCGTGACCTGCGCGGTGGGCAATGGTCCGTGCAAGGTTCGATACCAGTGCAGGGTCACCAGCCCAGCGGGCGGCCCCCAGTCCAGCGCCAGCAGCGCGGTGCCGTTGCCGTCGCGCAGCGCCTCCAGTCGGTCGGCCAACGTGCGGACGGAAACTGGCCGGCCCGCCGCCCCCAGCAGCCCGGCCAGGCCCGGCGCATCGGCCGGAGCGGCGGCACGGATCTCCAGCCCATGGCGACCGGTCATCGCGATCCTCCCATCCTCACGCGGCCGCATTGCGACGCGGGGTTCGCTCCGCTCTAATCCGCGGCATCCCGTTCATCCCGAGGAACCGACCCCTTGCCGCTGCACCGTACCCGCCTGCTGTTGAGCGCCGCCTGTCTCGCCGCACCGCTTGCCCTGGCACCGTTTGCCCTGGCACCGATGGTCGCGGCCGCAGCCGACGATCCGCACGGCAGAGCGGGCGTCGCCCGGGACGCGAAGCCCGACCTGCGCGACGACGCGGTCAGCACCGACGGCAGCGTGACCGTGGGTGGCGTGCCGATCGCCTACCAGGCCGTGGCCGGCACCCTGGTGGTGCACCCCAAGGGCTGGGATGATGCCAAGGAGGCGGCCAACGACCAGCCCACCGTCGCCGCCGGCGAGCCGGGCGCGCAGCCGGGCGCCAAGGGCGAGGAGGCCGGTGGCCACGACACCGGGGCGGAGGCCAGGATGTCGTACTTTGCCTACCTCAAGCACGGCGCCGCGGCGGCCACGCGCCCGATCACCTTCGTCTACAACGGCGGACCCGGCTCGTCGACGATCTGGCTGCACATGGGCGCGTTCGGCCCCCGCCGCGTAGTCACCGCCGACGACACGGTGACGCAAGGCGCACCCTTCCGCACCGTCAACAACGACGACAGCCTCCTGGACGCCACGGACCTGGTGTTCATCGATGCGCCCGGGACCGGCTTCGGCCGCTTGGCCGGCAAGGACAAGGAGAAGTCGTTTTGGGGCACGGACCAGGACGCCTACGCGTTCTCGCAGTTCATCGTCGGCTTCCTGACCAAGTATTCCCGCTGGAATTCGCCTAAGTACCTGTTCGGGGAGAGCTACGGCACCACGCGCTCGGCGGTGCTGTCGAACATGCTGGAGCAGGACGAGGCGGTGGGCCTGAACGGCGTGATCCTGCTGTCCCAGATCCTGAACTACGCCGACAGCATCGACAGCCCCAAGGACCTGCCCGGCAACGACCTGCCCTACGTGCTGGCCCTGCCGAGCTACGCCGCCGTCGCCTGGTACCATCACAAGCTGCCCGGCAACCCGGCCGACCTGTCGGCACTGCTGCCCGAGGTCGAGCATTTCGCCAGCACCGACTACACCCTGGCCCTGGCGCAGGGTGCGGCGCTGCCGGACGCCACCCGCGACGCGGTCGCGGACAAGCTGCATCAGTATACCGGGCTGTCGGTCGACTACCTGAAGCGGGCCGACCTGCGCGTCGCCGGCGGCGAGTTCGCGCACGAGCTCATGGCCGACACCGACACCAGCACCGGACGGCTCGACGCCCGCTTCTCCGGCCCGAGCATGGACCCGCTCGACCGCGCCGCCACCTATGATCCGGTCGACTCCGGCATCGACGCCGCCTATGTCGCCAGCTTCAACGACTACGCCCGCACGGTGCTGCACTATGGCGGCGGCCGGAAGTATCGCACCGAGATCGACGTGTTCAAGGATTGGGACTTCAAGCACCAGGCGCCGAACGAGGAGCAGCCGCTGCCGGGCTTCCCCGACGTGATGGCGGACCTGGCGACGGCGATGAAATACAACCCGACGCTGAAGGTGCAGCTGAACGCCGGCTACTTCGACCTCGGCACGCCGTTCTACGAGGGCATCTACGAGATGCAGCACCTGCCGATGCCGCGCCGTCTGCAGGACAACATCGAGTACCACCAGTATGCGTCCGGCCACATGGTCTACGTGCACGTGCCGGTGCTGCGGCAGCTGCACGACAACGTCGCCGCCTTCATCCGCCACACAAACGACCAGGCGGCGCCCACCCCGGCACACTGACGCGCCGGCGAGATCGGCGGCGGTTTCCTATTCGTGGATGCCGCCCTCCAGGTCGAGCGATGGGTGCGGCCCGGGCAGGTGCGAGCCGGTGTCGATGTTCTGCCCATCGGTGAGCGTCTTGATCTCGGCGTCTGCCTTCGGCCGGATGGTGAATGGGACGTTGAAGGCCAGTGCCTTGCCCTGCAGCTCCGCATCGCCGGTGAGGTCGGGTTTCGGCGTTCGGCAAACGATGACCGCCTGATAAAACGGCACGTGCGCGTCCACCGCCTGCGCCCGCAGGCACGGGACGTCGCGCCCCCGCCCGGCCATGATCCGCTGTCGCGTCGTGGTGGCTGCACAGGACGCCGTGGCACAGAGCACTGCTATCAGCTGAAGGGAGCGGCAACGTAAACCGGCTCGTGATCCCATCTTGTTCAGCATGGCCATCGATCTCCTTCCGCGCGATCTTCCATCGTTTTGACGGGCGGCGGGCTCGGTCAACCCAAGTCCGAGCCCTCACCCAAGCACCCCAGCCGCCACCGGATGATCGTCGATGCCCAAGCCGACGCTGCCGTTGTTCCTGGACCTCGATGGTCGGTTCGCCTTCCTGCTGGGTGACGGCGAGGCGGCAGGGCGGCGCCTCCTGACGCTGCGCTCCTGCGGGGCGGTGGTACGGCAGGAGGCGGCGCGATTCGAGCCCGCCATGCTGGATGGCTGCGCGGTCGCGATCGGCGCCGAGGCGCCGGACGCGGCGCTGGTGGCGATGACGACGGAGGCGCGCCGGCGCGGCATCCCGTTCAACGTGGTGGACCGGCCATCCTTGTCCGGCTTCACGACGCCCGCCGTGGTGTCGCGCCTGCCGCTGCAGATTGCGATCTCGTCCGGCGGCGCCGCCCCGGTGCTGTCTCGGCTGCTGCGGGCGCGCATCGAGAGCCTGGTGCCGCCGGCATTCGGGCGACTGGCGCGGCTGGCCGGGGCGATGCAGTCGGAAACGCGCGCGCGCCTGCCCGACGTGCTGCGCCGGCGGCGCATGCTGGAGGCCGCACTCGGCGGCCGGACCGCCGAGCTGATGCTGGCGGGACGGGACGAGGCGGCCGAGGCCGCGTATCGCGAGGCGCTGTTGGCGGCCGAGGCGGACGCGATGCGGCCGGAGCGGGGGATCGTCTTCCTGGTCGATCGCGGGCCCGGCGAGCCGGACCTCGTCACCCTGCGGGCGCTGCGACTGCTGGGCGAGGCCGACGTGATCGTGCACGACGCGGATGAGCCGGCGGCGATCCTGGAGCTGGCACGCCGCGACGCGTCCCGCCTGGTGGTGACGCCGGACGACGCCGTCCGGCGGATCGGCGCGCTGGCCGCCGCCGGCGCCAGGCTGGTGCGGCTGTCGCCGGGGCCGGACGAGGGG
>CAXUBN010000170.1:0-5642 GCA_964249255.1 uncultured Acetobacteraceae bacterium
ATGCTGGTGGCCGGCCTGCAGGCATCGCCGGCCTCCGCCCCGGATGTTCGGCGCAGGGACCTTCGCGCCGCCGTTGCCGCGCTGCGCGCCCTGCCCGCCGACGCGGTGGTGTTCGGCGTCGGCTGGTGGCAGGCGCCGGCCCTGTCGTTGTTCTCCGACCGGAGCTTCATGAACTTCGAGCGATGGAGTCCCGCGCGGATCAATGCGCTGCCGCATGCTTTCCTGGTTCTGGACGGTGCCGCCCTCGACCTCGGCCAGGACGCGATCCACGAGGTGTCGGCGGTAGCCGAGCTCGATCCCCTGCTGGTCCGGCCCGAGGTGGCGCTGTATCGGCTCGGCCCGGTCGATCCCGAGCGGCCGCTGCAGCAGCCGCCGCTCGGGGACGGCGGGTTCGATGCCCGGACCGTGCCGCTGGCACCCGGCGCCGGCTGGTATCCCTCCGTGGGGGGCTGGGCGTGGGTCAGGCCGATCAGCCGGATCCGGCTGCTCCACGCCGACCAGACCAGGCTGGTGATCGAGGCCGCATTCTGGTCGGAGCTGTTCGCGCCGGACGGCACCGTCCGGCGCCTTCACGTCACCGTCCCCGGCTGCCTTGACGACCAGGTTGCCGTGCCCGACGCCGGGTTGCATCGCCTGGTCCTGCCGCTGCGCTGCCCGCCCGCCGTCACACCGATGCCGATCGAGCTGACGATGGTGCTGGATGCGAGGATGCCGGTGCCGCACCAGCTCGATGCAGACACCCGCGACCGTGCCTTCGAGGTCAGCCGGCTCGCGTTAGAGCGATGAGCGGGCGGGCTGGTGCGGTGGAGCTGGATCCGCTCCTGCCGTGATGGCCGGTGCACGGGAGAAGCGGTCCGATCTATGATGCAGGACATCACTTTGCCCGGGTGCGAATCGATGGAAGGCCGATGACGAACCCCGTCCCGACGCGCGACCAGCTGAGCGAAGCCTTGGTCACCGGCCATCTTTGGCGCTTCTCGCACGCGAGCGGAGATCTTGCCGCACCGGCCCTCCGGCTGCTGCCCGATGGCACGATCGCCAACTACGACCATCCCAATGAGCGGCGCTGGCGCCTAAGGGACGGCATGCTGGAGCTCATCGCGGAGGATGGGCGCGTCAGCGTACGGTTCAACGAGATCAGCCTGGCCAACGGCCGCATTCACCTGCGCGGACCACACCTGCTCGGCACCCCGGTCCTGCTCAGGCTGGACCAGCGGCGCTGGGGCGAGGACGAGACGCCGTTCGTGGCCCAGACCCGGTTGCGCCTCCAGTACGAGGTCGACCATCGCGGCTGGACCATTGGAGACCACACCTTCGGCAAGCCGCTGGTCTATTCCAGCGGGCCTGAGCGGCTGCATATCGGCCGCTACTGCTCGATCGGCGATGACGTCACCATCGTGCTGGCCAATCATCGGCCTGAGCTGCTGACGACCTACCCGTTCGCGCTCTACCGCAACCACTGGCCGGGCGCACCGGCCGGGCTGGTGGACCACGCCGGCAAGGGCGACGTGGTGATCGGCAGCGATGTCTGGATCGGCCATGGCGCCATGATCATGCCGGGCGTACGGATCGGAGACGGCGCGGTGATCGGCGGCCAGGCCGTGGTGACCAGGAGCGTGAAGCCCTACGCGGTGGTGGGCGGCAACCCGGCCCGCCTGATCCGCTTTCGCTTTGATGCCGAGACCGTCAGGCAGCTGCTGCAGCTGAGATGGTGGGATTGGCCGGACGAGCGCGTCGAGCACTGCATCCCCCAGCTCCTGTCCGACGGTATCGAAGGGCTGCTGGCCGCAGCACGGCGCCATGCGGAGCCGGACGATGCGTGATTGCTGCTCCCGACCACCGCCGGCAGAGCAGCGCGTTCGACACTAGAACCTGGGCCGGCTGAGTCTGCTCCTGTCAGCCAACGACGGTTGCGGGCCAGTTGACAAGGACCGTCCAAAGATCTCGACCTGGTCAAGGTGGAAGAAGTTCGTCCCGGAAAGGGTGATGCGGATCAGCCGAGCCTCAACGGGAGCCTGTGCCTTCCAGACGAAGGCCTGATCCTGCAGCCCGTTGCCGAAGACCAGCGGGACATCCTGCCGGTGGAGTTCCCTCCAGTCCACGTCATCCTGCGACATCGATATCACGAACTGGGATGCCCGCTCCTGCGAGTTATCGGACCTGTTATGCAGGTGAATCTCGAACACCTGATGCCGGTCCAGGAGGTCGACATCCCACCAGGGTTGATCTTCATGATCTGTGTGGAACTGATAACGCCCGGTCAGCAGGCCGCTGGTGGCGGTTGAACGGTATCCGGCCGGGGTATCGAGGACTTCCCTCGGTCCGAAGGAGCTCTGACGGGTGGGCTTCCTTCTCGCCACGTTCGGCCAGGAGAATGGATCCTTGATCTTGCCCGATGACGAACGAAGGGCGGTCCTTCTCGTGGTCGATTCTGCCGCCGACTCGAGCAGGCGGAGAAACTGCTCCGCGGTCCTCCGTGCATCCGTCAGACGATAATCCAGATGAAACTCCGCGCTGCGGGGCAGCAGCTCGATATCGTCCTGGGGATGGCAGTAAAGTCCCTGAACGTCGCTGATGCGATCGATCAGCCTGTAGCTTGAGTAGATGGTGTCACCGTAGCTCATCCCCACCGCCGTGTGCCCGCACGCGAAGATGCCGGTATGCATCGCCGATCCCGTCAGCCCGGCGACCATCGGTCGGTTCCGGAACAGGGCGATCTGCTGCACGAGGTTGAGCTGCTCCGGATAAACGACCTCGACGCCGTATCCCGAGAGTACGTCGGTGAAATCCTCCTCGTTGACCAGATGTCCGACACCATGGGGAAGCCTAGCCTTCGACAGGTAGACCGGCACGTCGGATTGCTCCGCCGGTTCGCCCTTCGTCAACATCTCTCCAAGCATGCGCCCGAACGTGGAAAACGTCCGATAGGCGAAACCCGTTTCCTCAAAGCCTGGAGCCGGTATGACAAGTCGTCTTACCTGCGTCGGCTCGGTGAAACTGACGAAATCCTCAGGACCGAGACCCATCGCGCCGAACAGGGTCGCGATGAATGACTTTTGGAAAAGATCGACGATGTCTTCAGCCGCATGATAGATGATCTTGATGTTCTTCGAGTAGATCTTATGAAAACACCAATATCGGCTTAACGTCGATAACAGAAAGTGTCCGTAGTGGCCGTGAATGAAGCCTCCATAGATGTAGAGCTCGTCAGGCGCGCGCGCGGCAACGTCACCGTAGCGCAGCGGTGCGATCAACTCATTTCCCAAGGCGCCCGATCCGTAGCCACGGAAATATGCACTTGCCGGGATCAAGCGTCCGCCGTGATCGTAGATTGCCCCTATCCCTGCCCCTATCGTGTTGATGGGGATGTATACGACTTCGGGTAGGGTCAGGATCGCTGGATCTTGCTCAATGACCGTCTCCGTACCCTCGACGTGCGAACATTCTAGAAGCGGCATCGACTGACTTCTCTCATCCGGGTAGGCAAGGACTCAACTTGATGATGAAGGATCGTGGATCGAGCACGGCCAAGAGGTCAGTACCGCCACGTCGAACGGATCCTCCGATGGCTGACGATAGACCACGGTGGTCAATCCCGTTGGAGATGCCGCAGCATCTCCAGGACGAATGTGGGGTCCACCCTGTAGTTCCGCTCCCATGGCGGCAGATTCTGGCTGTCGGTATCGCCGAAGCAGACGGCGTAACGATGCTTCCGGATCGCGGCCAGATCCCAGTAGAAGGTTTCGATCCATCCCTCGGGAGCCAGGTAACCGCTCGCCGTGCCCGGCCGGCTGAAGATCATGTTGGTCATCGCCGCTCCCATGCAGCCGATGACGATCTCCGCGCTTCGGAACATGTTGGCCTGCAGGAGAAACGGCATCTCGCTGGTATCGATGCCGACGAAGCCGTGTTCCGCGAGAAGGGTGGCGATCTCGGCCTGATTGACCAAGTCACGGCTGCCGGTCGCCTCGCGCTCAACGAAGATCCGGGTGGGCAG
Organism: uncultured Acetobacteraceae bacterium; assembly: GCA_964249255.1. Lineage (GTDB taxonomy): Bacteria > Pseudomonadota > Alphaproteobacteria > Acetobacterales > Acetobacteraceae > Lichenicola. The sequence continues at coordinate 3,998 of CAXUBN010000170.1, forward strand.
CGGTGACACATCCCGGGCGGACGAGGCGTCTCGGAACATGCCGTCAGCGACCCAGTTCATGGCGTCCGGAGACTTCAGCACCGGATGTTGCGTGACCGGCGTCACGAACCAAAGATCCTCGAAGAACGCCTTCTCGTCCCAACCGACGAACAGGATCTCCGCCTCACCAAGGTCCCGCCCCTTGCATAGGACCGCCAGCGACTCGAGGTGAACCTGGTTATGCCGGTCGCCGACGTCGTACATCACGATGCAGATCTCGCGTGGCCCGACCAAGCGCCTGATCTCCTCGATGGCCTGGACGCGGGCCAGATCGTCGACCAGCCAATGCCCGTAGTTCCGGCTGCCAACCGATCCGATCCACAGGTAGATCTTCCGATCATCCCCGCCGTGACGACTGTCGACGGCACGGATCCCAGCATCGTCGAGCAGCGGGACCAGGCGGCGCTCGATGATGCGATGCGTTTCGTAGACGACGCGGGTGTCCCGTTCGGCCAGCATGTAGAGGACCGACCGGTGGATGCACACGTTGGCCGCCCTTGCCAGCACCGAGCCGGCGCCGCGCCGCGCCGCGGCCGCCGTGTCGCGAGCGACCGTCGTGACATGATCGAGCAGGTCCTGCCGTCCACCCGACAGCCAGGGCAGCGGGCGATCGTAGCCGTAGGGCGGGTAGAGTTCCGCAATGATCTCCGGTCCCAGCGTGGAGGCCCTGCCATTGAAGAACTCGTTCAACAGCGCGGGATCGTCGAACCAGGCACCGTTGCGGTAGATGTTGCCCTTGGCACAGGAGACGTAGCTCATCGTCCGCTCGCCGTCGGGAAGCGGCGACAGCAAGTCGGTCATGGCGCATCCCTTGCCGGCATCCGAAACGTCCTTGCGGCCCATCGTGCGATTGCCGGACTCACCCGTCGAGCCCGGTGAACCGCCGCAGTCGATCATGTCTGCCGTTCATGGGGAAGATCGCGCTAGGACCGCGCCGCGATGGCGATTCGGTACTGCCACCAGCACAGCAGCGGCGTCGCGACCAGCTCCATGCCCAGCCCGAACAACATCGGCGGCGGCGGCAGCCCGCGCAGGGCCAGTCCGCCCAGACGCGACAGCCCGCCCACCACCACCAGTGCCGTGAGCAGCCGGAACCGGGCCGACTGGTGCTCGATGCGCGGGATCGTGCTCCAGAAGGCGAACCCGATCGCCAGCAGGAGACCGGACAGATAGCGGACGTGGCTGTCGAGTGCCAGCGGTCCCCCCATTGGGGCCGCCATCCCTGAGCCCAGCACCACGCCAGCAGCACCCCCCAGCACCGGCACCAGTCCCAACACGGCGACCACGACCTGCAGCATCCGGCGGCTCACGCGGCGGAACCGAGCCCGAGCATCAGCACGATGTTCTGCACCGCCGCCCCGGACGCGCCCTTGCCGAGGTTGTCGAGCCGCGCGGTGAGGAGGGCATGGCGGTACCGCTCGTTGGCGTGCACGCACAGCTCCATAACGTCGCTGCCGGCCAGCGCCTCGCCGGCCAGCGCCGCCGGGGCGGGATCGCCGGCGACCCGGACCCGGCCGCCGCCCCGATACCAGTCGGCCAGCGCGTCGCGCACCTCGGCGCCGCTGACATGGCCGGGCAGCCGGTCCAGGTGCAGCGGGATCGAGAC
>CAXUBN010000171.1:0-5617 GCA_964249255.1 uncultured Acetobacteraceae bacterium
GCCAGCACGTGGGGCGCCGGGACGCGGCGCAGCGGTCGCCGGAGGGCGGGACCGGACCGGCGACGGCCGGGCTCGCGGACGGGCGGTAGAGCGGGCCCAACCTTCATCCGAACGTCATGCCGCGCGGCCTGGACGTCGTGCACTAGGGGGTGTATCAGGGAGATCCGCATGCTGGTTCACTTCGACCCGTCGTCGGGCATCATCGTCGCCATGCTGGTGGTCTGCTTCCTCCTGGTGCTGGCGTTCGAGGCGACAAACGGGTTCCACGACACCTCCAATGCCGTGGCGACGGTGATCTACACCAACTCGCTGCGACCGGTGCCGGCGGTGGTGCTGTCCGGCGTCATGAACTTCATCGGCGTGCTGGTGGGCGGCATCGCCGTGGCCTACGCGCTGGTGGAGATCCTGCCGCCCGATGTGCTGACGCCGCCGGACGGCTCGCCGGCGGTGCCGATGCTGGTGTCGCTGTTCGCGGCCGCCCTGTTCTGGAACATCCTGACCTGGTTCTTCGGCATCCCGAACAGCAGCTCGCACTGCATCATCGGCGCGCTGATCGGGGTCGCGGCCGCGGACGCGCTGATGCAGTCCCGGGCACTGGGCCAGGGCGTGGACTGGCAGCAGATCTGGAAGGTGCTGAAGGCGCTGGCGATCTCGCCGCTGCTGGGGTTCGCGCTGGCGGGCGGGCTCTACGCGCTGCTGCGGCTGGTGGTGCGGCGCGGCTCGCTGTTCGTGCCGCCGAAGGGCGACGCGCCGCCGGTCTGGTGGCTGCGCGGCCTGCTGGTGCTGACCTGCACGGGGGTGAGCTTCTCGCACGGCACCAACGACGGGCAGAAGAGCATCGGGCTGATCATGCTGACCATCATCGGGCTGATGCCGGCGACCTACGCGCTGAACCCGGACGCGCGGGCGCAGATGGCCGCCCTCGGCCAGGAGGCGGCCACGGCGCTGCCGCTGATCCGGCAGTACGGCGACGACCGCAAGGACCGCGGCGTGGCGGCGGCGCAGGCGCTGGTCGACATGAACGGCACGGACGCGGCACGGGCGGATGCGCCCACGGCGACCAAGGCGCAGCTCCGCGGCGACGTCTACGAGGTGCTGAGCCAGCTGCGGCACGTCGGCGAGGCGCCCGAGTTGTCCGCCGCCGACAAGGCGACCGCCGGGCACCTGCGCAAGGTCATGGGGCCGCCGGTGCAGTACGCGCCGATCTGGGTGCGGGTACTGAGCGCGCTGTGCCTGGGGCTCGGCACCATGGTCGGCTACAAGCGGGTGGTGCGCACGCTGGGCGAGAAGCTCGGCAAGGACCACATGACGCCGGGCCAGGGCGCCAGCGCCGAGCTGGTCGGCGGCATCCTGATCGGCACCGCCGGCTTCACCGGGCTGCCGGTCAGCACCACGCACATCATCACGTCGGGCATCGCCGGCACCATGGTCGCCGGCGGCCAGGGCGTGCAGGGCGGCATGCTCCTGCGGATCGGGCTGGCCTGGCTGTTCACCCTGCCGGTGACGATCCTGCTGGCGGGGATGCTGTTCTACGTGCTGGACAACCCGAACTTCTAGGGGAACGCCAAGGGTGCTGCCGCATAAGCGCGAACCGTGTGCTGGAGATGCTTCCCGCATCGGCACCCTCCCTGGACCGGCTTACGCGAGATCTCGACCTGGACGCTTCAGCACGCGCAACCGGAGCGCTCTTGCGGTGGCGCAACGTCGGTGACGGATGGAAAGCGGACGGTGGCATAACACCGCTCCGCCACGTTGCTGCTTTTGCGCGCACCGCTCCCTTGGACGTCAGACCTTGGCGTCAAGGCTGAGGATGAGCTCGTCCAGTTGCTCGAACTGCTCGCCCCAGCCGCTCGTGCTGCCGGAAGCGATGGCCTCGTCGAGGGCTTCCCTGGAGGAGTAGCGCTCCTGCACGACGACCCGCGTCACGCCATTGTTCTCCTCGAAGGTCACCGTGGTGATCGCCCCGCCCTCGGTCGCCTCGTCGTTCGTCCAGATGAGACGGGAGGGCGACGTAACCTCGAGGTATCGCCCGAAGAACGCCATCGGCCGTGGGAGGGAAGGATGACCCATCAGCAGCCGGTACGAGCCTCCGGTGCGGACATCCATCTCCCTCGAGACGACGGAGACGCCGAACGACTTCGGCGCCCACCAACGTTGGAAAAGGTCGGGCCTGGTCGAGGCTTCGAACACGAGGCGCGCGGGACCATCGACCACTCGCGTGACGACGAGCTCCCGGTCCGACGTCCGCTCGGCCGTGACGCGGGCCCTTCCGGCAGCCTCACCCTGCTTGTCCGCGCTCATCGCCCGCCCCCTGCCGTTTCAGTTCTTCGACGATCTGGTCCAGCGCCTCGAACCGCGACGCCCAGAGCCGGCGATGATCCTCGATCCAGGCCGCCTCATCCGTCAGTCGGCCGAGGCCGAGCCTACAGGTCCGTACGCGTCCGACCTTCCGCGTCGTGACCAGCCCCGCCTGCTCCAGGATGCCGACGTGCTTCTTCATACCCGTGCGCGACATGTGGAACGTGTCGGCCAACTCCGTGATCGAAGCGTCCGCACGCCCGAGCTGCTCGAGGATCCCGCGCCCCCGTGGCGTCGGAGAGCGCGGCGAATGACGCGTCGAGACGAGCAGCCGGGCACTGAACCATGTGGTTCAGCGTAGCCCGCTGTCCGATGTTATTTAAGGTCCCGGTCGAGGGCGCGCCGTTAGTGACCGAAAGCGTCCGGTCGCACAACCTCGGCCGGACCTGGCATCCGGGGCCCCTGAGTTCGGGGCCATGGGGCGCTGCCGCTGGGGCCGCAGGCCCAGACCCCGACCCGTGGACGCTAGCGCCAGACGAGGGTCGGACGGGTCGGCTTGGTCAGGGCGCCGAAGCCCAGGCCGAGCGTCGTCCACAGGATGAGCTGCATGGCGAACGAGTCGACCCTGAAGTTCCACAGCACGGCGGCCGGGAAGCCGGGCGGCACCTCGTCGACCGGCGGCAGCAGGGTGGCGGCCACCACGACCGACGCGAGGAAGAACGCGCTGGCCATGAGGGTCGCGGACCAGCCGCCATACCGGGCGACGAGCCGGCCGCGCAGGACGACGGCCGCCACGGTGGCGGCCACCGATGCGGCCATCATGGCGACGTAGAGCGCGGTCCGCAGGCCGATCGTGTCCGGATGCCCGACCGAGGGCGGGTTGGCGGGATACTTCAGGTTCGGCACCAGGTAGAGGGCGACGAAGCCGCCGAGCCCGAGCAGGCCGGATAGGGCCCGCGCGCTGGGCGCTGCGACGCGGCCGTCGCTGAACGCGAACACCAGCGCGAATAGGCCGCCGAATGCCGTGCCGTAGACCAGCACGCCGGTGAGAAGTCCCCAGCACGCCTGCATCGGGCGGCTGACCAGCTCGGGCTCGGGGATGTCGTGGATGCCCCGGGCGGCGTCGGCGCGGATCCGGGCCTCGTCCATCGCCGTCTCGAAGGCGATGGCGCGGTCGACCTGCGGCTCGCCGAACACCCGCGCGAAGCCGAACACGAGCAGACCGGCGACCAGCCCGACCAGCATGCCGCGGATGAGAAGGGTCCTGACCATGATCCAGGCCCTCCCCTAGTGGCAGGGAAAGCCCAGCAGGTGGCGGCTGTCGTGCACCCACTCGTGCACGTACATCCCGGGCACGATGGAGGTGGCGCCCTCCTCGGCACCGACGAAGTAGATCATCAGCAGCATCAGCGCCCCGAAGATCAGCCAGGGCAGGATGGCGCGCACCGGGATGGGCGTGGTGGCGATGGGGTGGTCGAGGATCGCATCGGACATGACAACGGCTCCTGGGGATCGAGCGTCCCGCGGGTTGCGAGGGGAACCATGGCGAGGTCTGACTCCCGACGCGCACCCTTGGAGGCGCCGCCGGACACAGTGGCGCGACCGTGCCGGAGTTGCACCGGCTTCCGCATCCATGGTTGCGCAGCATAGGGCCCCGCGCGTCGTGCCTGTCAAACGATCCCCGCCGGGCGGATCATCCCGGCATGGGCCTCCGTCTCACGCTCGTCTGCCACGCCGCCACCGCCGCCACGCGGCGGGCCGCGTTCCCCTCCGACGAGCCGTTGGAGCCGTCGGGCCTCGCCAGGGCACGGGCGCTGGCGGGAACCCTGGGACGGGTCGACGCCGCGTGGACCAGCCCGGCACGGCGCGCGGTGGAGACCGCCGCCGCGCTGGACCTCCATGCGACCGCCGACCCGGCGCTGGCCGATCTCGCCATGCCGCTGTGGGCCGGCCGATCGCTGGCCGAGGTCGAGGCGTCGGACGCGGCGGGACTGCTGCGATGGCGGATGGACGTCGATGCGAGTCCGCATGGCGGCGAGTCGGTCGTGGACCTGCTGCGGCGCGCGGAGGCCTGGCTCGACGGCATCCGGCACCGCGAGGGACGGGTGGTGGCGGTCACCCACCCGGCGTTCATCCGTGCCGCGACGGTGGTCGCGCTGGATGCACGCCCCGGGTCGTTCTGGCGCATCGACGTCGAGCCGCTGTGCCTGCTGGCGCTGCTCGGGCGCCGCGACGGCTGGGTGCTGAGGATGCCGCGAGCCGCGGGCACGGTCGATCGTGATGAACCCCGATGAGGCGGGTCGGGAAGTTCAACGGTCGGTGTGCCCTCGCTGTCCAGCCCGTCCCGTGCCTCGCCGGCGATCGGGTCGACGTCGATCAGGAGCCGACCGGCACTGGCGTTCGCTGCGCCGGTCAAAGGTGGCTGAGCGAGAACTCCACCACGGCCGTCAGCTCCTCGCCCGGCTGCAGCACGGTGAGCCCGCGGTCGGGGATCTCCGGCCGGTTGACGGCATCCGTCATGTTGCTGGCCGGCTCCACGGCGATGTAGTCGCGGCCGGGCGGGGTGAAGGCGACCAGGTGGCCGAACGGTGCCGTGGCGTTGATGCTGAGCGTTAGCTCGCGCCTGGGCCAGCGCAGGAACGCGCTGCCGGTCCAGCCGGCGTAGCAGTTGTCGAGCGGCGGCCCGTCCACGCTGCGGATCGGCTGGAAGCGGTAGCCGTTCTCGACCGGCAGGCGTTCGTCGGGCAGCGCGTCGGGGCCGACGTGCCAGACGCTGTCCGCCGAGAAGCCCAGCGCTAAGTCGGGATCGCGCGGGAAGAACGGGTGGAAGCCGAGCCCGATCGGCTGGGCCTGCGAGTCGGTGTTGCGCACCCGGATCGAGACCCGCAGCCCGTCGTCCCGCAGCGCGTACTCGATCTCGGCATGGTAGCGGAACGGCCACTGGCCGGGCGGATCCTCGGGCGGGTTGTGGTCGAGCGCCAGGGTGGCGGCCGCCTGGTCGCGCTGCAGCACCTGCCAGGGGCGCATCCAGGCGTTGCCGTGGATCGTGTGCGGCTCGCCGCGGAAGTTCGGGTCGAGCTGGTAGCTCCGGCCCTCGTGGGTGAAGCGGCCATATGCCACGCGGTTGGAGAACGGGATGAGTGGGTAGCCGCCCACGGCGGCGCCGTGCTGGGCGACGAGGTTGGGATCGGTGACCGGATGGAAGATCACGGCGCCGGTGCGGGTCCAGGCGCCCACCGCGCCGCCCAGGCTGGGCCGGATCTGCAACGTGCACATGCCGGCGCGGAGGTCGAAGTCGGTCAGCTCGGCCAGCCGGCGG
>CAXUBN010000172.1:0-1457 GCA_964249255.1 uncultured Acetobacteraceae bacterium
GTGCTGGGCGCCGGCGGCTTCATCGGCACCAACCTGTGCCGGGCGCTGGCCGAGGCCGGGATGCGGGTCACGGGGTTCGGCCGGGGGGCGGCGCCCCCGGCGCTGGCCGACCTCGGGCTCGGCTGGCATCGCGGCCGCGTCGAGGCGCTGTCGGACCCGGACGCGCTGGTGCAAGGCCATACGCACGTGTTCGACCTGATCGGCGCCGGGTTGCCCGACAGCTCCAACCGCAATCCGTCCCAGGCGGTGGCGGACGGGCTGCCGCCCAAGGTAGGGCTGCTGGAGGCCTGCCTGCGGCAGGGGGTGCGGCGGCTGGTGTTCGCCTCCTCGGGCGGCACCGTGTATGGCCCGGCCGACCCGGGACCGATCCCGGAAACGGCCGCCACCGACCCGATCTCGGCCTACGGCATCGGCAAGCTCACGGTGGAGAAATACCTGGCGCTGTACCGGCACCTGCATGGCCTCGACGGCCGGGTGCTGCGCATCGCCAACGCGTACGGCCCGCACCAGCACCCGCTGCGGGAGCAGGGGCTGGTGGCGTCCGTGCTGCACCGGCTGCTGACCGGAACCGCGATCCCGGTCTGGGGCGACGGCGCGGTGGTGCGCGACTACGTCCACGTCGACGACGTGGTGTCGGCGATGCTGCTGGCCGGCTTCGCCGCGGAGGCGCCGGCGCTTTGCAACGTCGGCACCGGCGTCGGCCGCAGCGTGCTGTCGGTGATCGAGGATGCGGCCCGGGTGACCGGCCGCCGGCCGGTGCTCGACATGCGGCCCGGCCGCGCCGCCGACGTCGCCGTCAACGTCCTGGACGGCACGAGGCTGCGGGAGCGGACCGGGTGGCGGCCACGGGTGGGGTGGGAGGACGGTCTGGCACGGACCGCCGTGTGGATCGGATCAGCGATCGGGTGACGCCCAGGGGCCGAGCCTCTGGATTCTGATCTCGATGGCCGGGCTCCAAGGGCCTCACCCGAGCCGCCGCAGCACCTCGCCGGATCCGTCCCAGATCAGCTTGCAGGCAACGAACAGCACGATCAGCAGCCCGAGCCAGGCCAGCCAGCGATGCCGCTCCAGCAGCCGGGCGATCAGGCTGGCGGCCAGCGCCATCATCGCCACCGACATCACCAGGCCCGTCGCCAGCAGCAGCGGGTGGCCGTGCGCGGCGCCGGCGACCGCCAGCACGTTGTCCAGGCTCATCGACAGGTCCGCCAGCACGATCTGACCCATCGCGGCACGCAGGGTCTTGGGCGGACGGACGGCGTTCGCCCCGCCATGTCGCGGCCGCAGCTCGCGCGCCATCCGCCAGCACACCCAGAGCAGCAGCAGCCCGCCGGCCAGGGTCAGCCCGACCACCGCCAGCAGCCGCAGCGCCACCAGCGCCAGGCCGATCCGGCTCAGCGCCGCGGCGGCGCAGGCGCCCCCCCATGCCCGGCGCCGGTGCCGCGGGTAGGGCCCGGGCC
>CAXUBN010000172.1:1468-5585 GCA_964249255.1 uncultured Acetobacteraceae bacterium
GCAGCAGGTTCAGCGCCAGCACCACCAGGGTGCCGGCCACCGCGAGCCCCACCACCAGGGCGTTGTCGCCGGCCAGCACCAAGTCGATCAGCAGCACCTGCGCCAGCACGACGAGCCGCGGCAGGAGGTCGTGCTGGAGGATCGGGTCGATGGATAGCGTCATGGCCGCCGCAGCATCCCGACCGCCAGCCAGCCAAGGATGATCAAACCGGAAACTACGGTCCTGGCAGGTGATGGCGTTTCAGCAGCCGCGTGCAGCGAACGCATCGGCGGCGACGGCTCAATGATGCTGCGCCTGGCCGAGGAAGAAGCCGATCAAGCCGCCCAGCGCACCACCCAACGACACGAAGACGGTGGCGGCCGCCAGCACCACCTGCCACGGCTCCCAGCGCGTCTGCTCCGTCTTCAACGCCACGTCGGCTTTCATGGCCTTCACCTTCCACTCGTGTTCCAGGTCTTCCTGGTCTTGGGTCAGCGGCATGATCCGGTCACGATATCATGCTCGGGCGGCTGATCATCCCGGCACGTTGCGGCGCAGCTCGTCCAGCCAGGCGCGGGCGCTGGCGTCGGAGGGGGCGCGCCAGTCGCCGCGCGGGGATAGCGCACCGCCCGAGGACAGCTTCGGACCGTTCGGCACCGCGCTGCGCTTGAACTGGCTGAAGCCGAAGAAGCGTCCGAGGAACACCTCCATCCAGTGCCGGATCGCCGGCAGGTCGTAGCTCATTCGCCGCGCTTCCGGGTATCCCGGCGGCCAATGGCCGCGGGCCGCGTCCTCCCAGGCCTGCAGGGCCAGGAACGCCACCTTGGACGGGCGGTAGCCGTAGCGCAGCAGGTGGAACAGGGTGAAGTCCTGCAGCGCATAGGGGCCGATCCGCGCCTCGGTGCTCTGCAGCACGCCGTCCTCCGTGCCCGGCACTAGCTCCGGCGAGATCTCGGTGTTCAGGATCGCCTCCAGCGTGCGTCCCACCGGGGCCTCGAACTGTTCGGACGTGATCACCCAGCGGATCAGGTGCTGGATCAGCGTCTTGGGCACGCCGCTGTTGACGTTGTAGTGCGACATGTGGTCGCCGACGCCGTAGGTGCACCAGCCCAGCCCGAGCTCGGACAGGTCGCCGGTGCCGACCACGATGCCGTCGTGCCGGTTGGCGAGCCGGAACAGGTAGTCGGTGCGCAATCCCGCCTGCACGTTCTCGAAGGTGACGTCGTGCACCGGCTCGCCGCGGCCGAACGGGTGGCCGATCTCGCGCAGCATCAGGGTGGCGGTCGGCCGGATGTCGAGCTCGGCCGCGGTGACGCCGAGTGCCGCCATCAGCTCGAGCGCGTTGCGCCTGGTCTCGGCGCCGGTGCCGAAGCCCGGCATGGTGAAGGCCAGGATGGCCTCGCGGCCGAGCCCGAGTCGGTCGGCGGCGTGGGTGGCCACGATCAGCGCCTGGGTCGAGTCGAGCCCGCCCGATACCCCGATCACCAGCCGGCGAACGCCGATCGCCCGCACCCGCTGCATCAGCGCGGTGACCTGGATGTTGTAGCTCTCGTAGCAATCCTGGCTCAGCCGCTCCGGGTCGGCCGGCACGAAGGGGAACCGCTCGACCGGGCGGCGCAGCCCGAGGTCGCGGTCCGGCGGCGACAGGGTGAGCGGGATGCGACGATAGGGCGGCAGCCCCGGCATCGTGGCGGCGCGGTTGGCGTCGAAGGTGGTCAGCCGGGCCCGCTCCTGGCGCAGCAGGTCGAGGTCGATGTCGGCGACCGCCGCGCGCGGGCCGGACGGGAAGCGGTCGGTCTCCGCCAGCACGGCGCCGGCCTCGAACACGCCCACCTGGCCGTCCCAGGCCACGTCGTTGGTGGACTCGCCCTCGCCGGCGGCGGCGTACAGGTAGGCGCACAGCGCCCGCGCCGACTGCGATCGGCACAGCAGGCGCCTCGTCTCGGCCTTGCCCACGGTGATGTTGCTGGCAGACGGGTTGGCGATCACGGTGGCGCCGGCCAGCGCCGCTCCGGTGCTGGGCGGCAGCGGCACCCACAGGTCCTCGCAGATCTCGATCGCCAGCACGAAGCCGGGCAGGTCGTCAGCCTCGAACAGCAGGTCGGTGCCGAACGGCACCCGCATGCCCGCCACCGCCACCGCCTCCCCGACGCGGCCGACGCCGGGCGCGAACTGCCGTGCCTCATAGAACTCGCGGTAGTTCGGCAGGTAGGATTTCGGCACGGCACCCAGGATGGCGCCCCGGTGCAGCACCACGGCGCAGTTGAACAGCGCATTCGCATGGCGCAGCGGCGCCCCCACCACCAGGACCGGCAGCAGCGCGGCGCTCCGCCGGCAGAGCTCCGCCAGCGCCGCCTCGACCGCGTCCAGCAGCGCGTCCTGCTGGCGCAGGTCGTCGATCGCGTAGCCGGACAGGCCGAGCTCGGGGAACACCGCCAGCACAGCCCCCTCGCCCGACAGCCCCGCCGCGAGCGACGCGGTCGCCTCCGCGTTGGCCAGCGGGTCGGCCAGGGACACCGGCAGCGTGCAGGCGGCGACGCGGGCTAGGCCGTGGCGGTAGAGCGATCGGAACTCCGGCATGGGCGCCCCTGCTGCGGTGGGAGGATGGGTCCGCCGACGCGGCGGGTACGACGTCGTCAGATGTGGGATGCCGGATGACGGTGCCGGCCATGTGACCGCAAAAACCCGGTGCGGCACCGGTCGCATGGCTGGTGCGCGCCGGGGAAGCATGTAAGGCTTTGCCCCACATGAACAGGTCCGTTTCAATCATCGGTGCCGGTCCCGGCGGCCTTGCAGCGGCGATGCTGCTTTCCCAAGCCGGCGCAGAGGTGACGGTCCATGAACGGAACCCCGGCGTCGGCGGCCGGTCCGGGACGATCGAGGCGCCCACGGCGCAGGGCCGGTTCCACTTCGACGTCGGGCCGACCTTCTTCTTGTATCCCCGCGTGCTGGCCGACATCTTCGCCAGCTGCGGACGACGCCTGGAGGACGCGGTCGAGCTGATCCGGCTCGACACCCACTATGACGTGCTGTTCGAGGATGGCGGGCGCATCACCGCCAGCAGCGACATCGCGCAGCTGCAGCGCTCGGTGGCCGCCCTGTCGCCGGAGGACGCGGCGATGATCCCGGCCTTCATGGCCGACAACCGCGCCAAGCTGGCCGCCTTCCGGCCGGTGCTGGAAAGCCCGTTCAACAGCTTCACCGACCTGCTCAAGCCCGATGTGCTGCGGTCGCTCAAGCTGCTGCGGCCGATGAGCTCGGTGGACGGCGACCTCAAGCGCTGGTTCAAGGACCCGCGGGTGCGGCTCGGGTTCTCGTTCCAGAGCAAGTACCTTGGCATGTCGCCGTATCGCTGCCCCAGCCTGTTCACCATCCTGGCGTTCATGGAGTACGAGTTCGGCATCTACCATCCGCGCGGCGGCCACGGCGCGGTGATGCGGGCGATGGCCGACGCCGCGCGGCAGATGGGGGTGCGGTTCCGGCTGGGCGAGCCGGTGCGCGAGCTCACCTTCAACGGCCGGCGCGTCACCGGGGTGCGCACCGACGAGGGCGTGACCCGCGCCGACGCCGTGGTGATGAACGCCGACTTCCTCCATGCCATGGCGCACTTGGTGCCAGACCCGCTGCGGCGGCGCTGGAACAACCGGCGCATCGCCAAGGCCAAGCTGTCCTGCTCCACCTTCATGCTGTACCTCGGCATCGAGGGCAGGCTCGAGAACCTGGCGCACCACACGATCTACCTGTCGTCGGACTATGCCCGCACGCTGGCCGACGTCGAGGAAGGACGGGTGCCGCCGGGCGAGCCGTGCTTCTACCTGCAGAACGCCTGCATCACCGATCCGGCGCTGGCGCCGCCGAACCATTCGACGCTCTACGTGCTGGTCCCGGTGGGCCACGAGCGGGACGGCGGCATCGACTGGGCGGAAGCGGCGCCGCGGTTCCGCCGGCTGATCCTGGACCGGCTGGCGCGTGCCGGCGTGCCCGACATCGAGCGGCGCATCGTGTTCGAGAAGATGGTGACGCCGCCCGATTGGAATAGCGATCACGCGGTGCACCGGGGTGCGGTGTTCAACCTGGCGCATTCGCTGACGCAGATGCTGCAGTTCCGGCCGCACAACCGGTTCGAGGACCTGGACG
>CAXUBN010000173.1:0-655 GCA_964249255.1 uncultured Acetobacteraceae bacterium
GTCCAGCGGCCGGATGCGCGCCGAGCGCCGGCTCGACCTGCACGGGCAGGTGGCGCAGTCGGCGTTCGTGCTGCTGCACGCGTTCCTGCTGCGCGCGCAGCGGGACCGGCTGCGCTGCGTCGAGGTCATCACCGGCGCCGGCACCGGCACTGAGGGGGGCATCCTGCGCCGCGAGCTGCCGCACTGGCTGGACCGGCCCGACCTGCGCCACCTGGTGCTGGCCGCGGTGCACCCGCAGCGCGCCGGCCCGTCGCACAACGTCGGCTCCGTGCGGCTGCTGCTGCGGCGCCGGTCGGCCCCAGGACGCAGACCGTGATGCCGGCCGTGACCCCGACCATGACCCCCACAGGGGCCGTGGACACGCTGCGCCTGGTGCTGGGCGACCAGCTGTCCGACGGCCTGTCGGCGCTGGATGGGCTCGATCCCGCCCGCGACCTCGTGCTGATGGCCGAGGTGCGCGACGAGTGCACCTACGTGCGCCACCACGGCAAGAAGCTCGTCCTGGTGCTGTCCGCGATGCGCCACCACGCCGAGCGGCTGCGCCAGCGCGGCGTGCGCGTCCGCTACGTGACGCTGGACGATCCGGACAACACCCACAGCCTGCGCGGCGAGGCCCTGCGCGCCGTCGCCGCGCACGACCCGGCCCGGGTGGTCG
>CAXUBN010000173.1:665-5553 GCA_964249255.1 uncultured Acetobacteraceae bacterium
CCCCCCGCCGCGCGCCCCCCGCCCGCCCCCCCCCCCCCCACGACCCGGCCCGGGTGGTCGCGACCGCCCCCGGCGAATGGCGGCTGGGGAACGACATGGCGGGCTGGCAGGCGCACTTCGGCCGGCCGGTCGAGATCCTCGACGACGAACGCTACCTGTGCGGCCTGCGCCAGTTCCGGCACTGGGCCGCCGGCCGCCGCTCGCTGCGCATGGAGTTCTTCTACCGCGAGATGCGGCGCCGCCACCGCGTGCTGATGGACGGCGACGAACCGGCGGGCGGCCGCTGGAACTTCGATGCCGAGAACCGCCACCGCATGCCGGCCGGCGTGGAACCGCCGGCCGCACCCGGGTTCCCGCCCGACGCGACCACGGAGGCGGTGGCGGTGCTGGTCGAGCGGGAGTTCCCGGGTCATTTCGGCGACATCCACCCCTTCTCCCTGCCGGTGACGGCGGAGGCGGCGGCGCTGGCGCTCGACCATTTCGTCGCCGAGCGGCTTGCCGGCTTCGGCGACTGGCAGGACTTCATGCGCACCGGCGCCCCGGTGCTGTTCCACGCCCTGATCTCGACCTCGCTCAACCTCGGGCTGCTGAACCCGCTGCAGGTGTGCCGCGCGGCCGAGGCCGCCTGGCGCGAGGGGCTGGCGCCGCTGAACGCGGTCGAGGGGTTCATCCGCCAGGTGCTGGGCTGGCGCGAGTACGTGCGCGGCGTCTACTGGCTGAACATGCCGGAGTACGGCCGGCGCAACGCGCTGGGCGCGACCCGTCCCCTGCCCGACTTCTACTGGACCGGGCAGACGCGCATGAACTGCGTGGCCCAGGTGGTGGCCGACACCCGCGCCAACGCCTACGCGCACCACATCCAGCGCCTGATGGTGACCGGCAACTTCGCCCTGCTGGCCGGCCTCGACCCGGACCAGGTCGACGAGTGGTACATGATCGTGTTCGCCGACGCGTACGAGTGGGTGGAGATGCCCAACGTGCGCGGCATGGCGCTGTTCGCGGACGGTGGCATCATGGGCTCCAAGCCCTACGCCGCGTCCGGCGCCTACATCAACCGCATGAGCGACTACTGCGCCGCCTGCGCCTACGACCCAAAGCAGTCTGTAGGTCCGCGCGCCTGCCCGTTCAACGCCCTCTACTGGGACTTCATCGCCCGCCACGAGCGCCTACTGTCCGCCAACCCCCGCATGGCGATGCCGGCCCGCACGCTGGCCCGGATGGAGCCCGGCAAGGTGGCGGCCCTGCGCGCGCAGGCCGGTGATTTCATGGCCAGGATGGACGCGGGCGAGACCGTCTGACCAGATCGTCCCGCGTCCGGCCGATCCGAGGCGTGGACGCGTCGCATGGACGGGCGGTCCACCCATCGCGGCCGCTCTGCATCAGCCTCAAGCCGCTGCCCGATGCTCGGTCAGGTATTGCTTCCAAGCGCGCTTGCGGCATGTTGTTTCGTTGCGGCAAGGGAAAGTGCCTCGATGAGAATCCATCGTTGGATGGTCGTGCTGTGCGTCGGCGTCGGTGGATGTGCCACCGAGCCTCGCAGGGTGTCGACCTTCGTTGCCCCACGATGGATCACGAGCGTCGAGCACTGCAAAGTTTGGGATCCCCACCCTCTTGCCGGCGAGGTCGCGAGTTGGAGTGGATCGTGCATCGACGGCTTCGCCGAGGGACGGGGCAGGCTGACCTGGAAGTCGCCGCGTCCGGCATCGGGCCCGGCATCAGGTAACGACCAGGCTCCCGACCCAGATGCCGGCGACCTCAGGACCACGTCCGTCGATGATCAACAGATGACGCATGGACTAGGCCAGGGTCATACATCCAGACAGGTCTTCGACGTCAACACCGGCAAGCTCAGGTACACCGTCGATGGAAACCTCGAGGATGGCCGCCCGGAAGGGCAGGGGACACTTACGACGCCGCAGGGACTTCGATACGTCGGAGGCTTTCATCTAGGACGGCTGGAGGGACACGGGGTTTCGCAGTTTCCCAACGGCAACCGCTACGACGGAGGGTTTCGTGACGGGTTCTGGGAGGGGCACGGGGTCCTGACCTGGGGACGGGGAAATTCCTACGAGGGTGATTTCCACCTGGGTCGGGCGGATGGATCGGGCACGCTCACGTACGTGCGACCTGGCAGCGACGGCAAGCCACCGGTGACATTGACCGGCAGATGGCAGGGAGGATGTTTCATCGACCCCGTGCGATACGGATGCCTTCAAACGACGCGAAGTTGAAACGACGGGTGTCGTCCATCTCGGCAGGCTCCAATGTCCCGTACGGCGCCTCCGCATCGACGAGAAGGCGAACCCACGGCGCCGCGATCCCCTGCACGACCCCAGTATCGAGGCGCCGCCGCGTCACCTTGGCCCGAAGCGAAGGCCGACCACCAGGTCGCGGCCTGATCCCGAGCCGGTCACGCCGCCGCCGTCAGGCGCGCGACACGGCGATCGAACGGGTCAGATCTCGTCGACCGGATCCGATATTCCGCCGGCTCCGGCGTATCGCTGCCGTTCTTCCAGGGCGGCCGACCCGCGGCAGCGGCGCGGGGGGACGAGCTCCCTACCGCACGGTGCGGACGCCGCCGATGAAGCTGCCCACCTCGCGCGACAGCTCCTCCGCCTGACGCGACAGGTCCTGGGCGGCGCTCAGCACCTGGCCGGCCGCCTCGCCGGTGTCGTTGGCGGCCTGGCTGACCTTGACGATGTTGGAGGTGACGGTCCGGGTGCTGGCCGAGGTCTGCTGCACGTTGCGGGCGATCTCGGCGGTGGCCGCCCCCTGCTGCTCCACCGCGGCCGCGATCGAGGTGGTGATGGCGCCCACCTGCTCGATCAGGCCGCCGATCTCGCGGATCGCGTCCACCGCCCCCCCGGTCGCCTGCTGCACCTGGGCGATCTGGGCTGCGATCTCGTCGGTGGCGCGCGCGGTCTGCTGCGCCAGGCTCTTCACCTCGGACGCCACCACCGCAAAGCCGCGGCCGGCGTCGCCGGCGCGCGCCGCCTCGATGGTGGCGTTCAGCGCCAGCAGGTTGGTCTGGCTGGCGATGTTGTTGATCAGGCTGACGATCTCGCCGATCTTCTGTGCGCCGCCGGCCAGCGTGTCCATGACCCGGCCGGCCCCCTGCGCGTCGATCACCGCCTGCCCGCTGACCTGCGCGGACTGGCTGACCTGCCGGTTGATCTCGTTGATCGAGGACGCCAGCTGCTCGGCCGCCGCCGCGACGGTCTGGGCCCCGGCACTGGCGACATCCGCGGCAGAGGCCACCGTGCCGGCCTGCTGGTTGGTCTCGCCGGCCGTCGCCGACATCGCCTGCGCGGTGGCCTCCATCTCGGTGGAGGCCGCGGACAACAAGCCCACCATCTGGCCGATCGTCCGCTCGAATCCGTCCAGCAACCCTTCCACGGCCTGTGCCCGCCGTTCCTTCTCCCGACCCTCGACCTCGCGGTTGGCGAGGGACGCATCGGCCTCCATCATCCCGTCCTTGAAGATCTGCACCGCGCGCGCCATCGCGCCGATCTCGTCGTGCCGGTCGAGGCTGGCCACCGCGGCGTCGAGCTCGCGGCGCGACAGCCGGTTCATGGTGAGGGTCAGGCCGCGCAGCGGCCGCAGCGAGCGGATCGACCAGACGGTGATCCCGGCCCCGATCAGGACCGCCGCCCCGCACAGCAGCAGCATGGACAGGCGGAAGTCCTGGGCCTGCCGCTGCGCCTGTTGGCCGACCACGTGGTTCTTGTTCTCCTCGAGGTCGATGAACTGGTTGATGACGCGCAGCCACTCGATGAAGTCGGGGCGTGCCTCGTCCATCAGCAGCCGGTGCGCCTCGTCCACCTTGCCCGCGAGCCTGAGGCTGACGACGGAGGCCGCGACCGGCATCGTCCGTTCCTCGATCCGCTTGATGCTGCCCAGGATCTGCCGCTCGTCGTCGGTGACGGCGACGTTCCGGGCGAACATCGCGTCCATCGCGTCCGCCGACTTCCGGTAGTTCTCGGCCTGCCCGCGGATGTCGCCGAGCGCCTGGTCGATGTCGGGGCGGGCCGACAGCAGCACCACGTCGCGGAGCAGGATCGCCCGGTTGTGCACGCTGCCGCGGAAGTTGATCGCATATCGCTGCTTGACGCTGTTCACGTCGTTGACGGTGCCGAGCGCGGACGCGATCGATCCGACCTTCACCATGCTGAACGCCGCCAGGATCAGCAGCATCAGCAGGATCGCAAGGTAGCCCGCCGCGAGGCGGGTCGTGATCGTCGTTCGTCGCATGGCGTCAGGCTCCCTTGAGCGGGAGGATCGCCGTACCGGCTTAAATCTCCGTTACCGAAACGATGGGACAAGCGAACATGGACGGCTCATCCTAGCGGGAGATGCGCCACGTCAACGTCGTCTCGTGATGATCGGTCGGAAGCGCCCCGGGCGATCCCGCCCGATACACGGCGCTCCGGGCGGAGGCCAATGCCGCCGCATCGAAGCCCTCGTTGATGCTCCTCACGATGCGGCAATCGTGGGACGTGCCCTCCGTCGCCACCGCGCAATCCACGACCACCGGTCCCTGGATGGACGCGTTCGCCATCTCGATCGGGTAGATGGGCTTGCCATGGGACACCAGGACGAGGTTGCCATGGTCGACAGGCCGATCCGGCGCTTGACCGGGTGCCCCGCACCCACCGACCAGGACGACCAACGCCGATGCGGCGGCCAGCCTCACCCGGCCTGTGCCGCGATCCAATGGCGCAGCACGAGCTGCGTGGTCTCGTCCGCGTTGATCCGCGCCAGCACCTGCACGCAGCGCGGGGCCGGGACCGGGTCGACCTGTGCCGTGCGCGCCGCGCTGACCAGGCCGAGGTCGGCGAGCGCGTCCTGGCAGGCGCTGCGCCAGCGGGCGACCAGGGCGGCCGGGGCC
>CAXUBN010000174.1:0-5508 GCA_964249255.1 uncultured Acetobacteraceae bacterium
GGCAAGGGCGGCGCTGGCCTCGCGCACCAGCACCACCGCATCGAGGCGCGGGACCAAGTCCGGCGACACCCAGGCCACCACGCTGGCCTTGCCCTCGGCGGTCGCCATCAGCGTCACCACGCCGCTGCCCATCGCGCCGCCGACCTCCTCGGCGACGCCCTTGAGCTGCCGCGCCGGCATCTCGCCGAGGTTGCGCCAGGTGAACGGGATCCCGTTGATGGTCTCGGCCGGGTCCTGAGCGGCATCCCCCGCGGCCAGCCGGCGCTGCAGCTCGGCCAGCTGCCGCTCCAGGCCACGCCGCTCCTCCAGCAGCGCGCCGAGCCGGTCGGCCGCCTCGGCGGGAGACGCACGCAGCATGGTGGCGATCCGTGCCAGCCGTTCCTCGGCCAGAACGGCGGCCTGCTCGGCGGCGCGACCGGTGACCGCCTCGATCCGCCGCACCCCGGCCGACACTCCGGTCTCGCCCGTGATCCGGAACAGGCCGATGTCGCCGGTGCGCGCCACATGGGTGCCGCCGCACAGCTCCGCCGAGTAGGCCCGCTCGCCTCCCTCGGCCGCCCCGTCTCCCCGGCCCATCGACACCACGCGCACCTCGTCGCCGTAGCGTTCGCCGAAGAGCGCCATCGCACCCTCGGCCACCGCCTGCTCGGGCGTCATCAGGCGGGTGGTGACCGATGCGTTCTCGCGGATGCGGTCGTTGATCTCGCCCTCCACGGGGGCGTTGAGGCTGCCCTTCTGCGTCACGTGCGGCCCCAGCCGCCGGCGCAGCGCCGCGTGCAGCAGGTGGGTGGCGGAATGGTGGGCGCGGATGCCGGAGCGGCGCGCGTGGTCCACCGTGGCGGTCACCGCGGCGCCGACCCGGACCGTGCCCGCGGTGACGCGGCCCTGATGCACGAACAGCTCGCCCAGCCGCTTCTGGGTATCGGACACCGCGATCGCGACGCCGGGGCCGGCGATGACGCCGGCATCGCCGACCTGACCGCCGCTCTCGGCATAGAACGGCGTCTGGTTCAGCAGCACCAGCACGGCCGAGCCCTCGGCCGCCTCGGTGGCGGGCGCGCCGTCCACCAGCAGGGCGGTGATCTCCGCATCCGCCTGCTCGGTGGCGTAGCCCAGGAACTCGGTGGCGCCGAGGCGGTCGCGCAGGTCGAACCAGACCCCCTCGGTGGCGGTATCGCCGGAGCCGGCCCAGGCGGCGCGGGCGCGGGTGCGCTGCGAGCCCATCGCCGCCTCGAAGCCGGCGAGGTCGACCGCGCGGTTCTCCTCGCGCAATGCGTCGGCGGTGAGGTCGAGCGGGAACCCGTAGGTGTCGTAAAGGCGGAAGGCGACGTCGCCGGGCAGCGCCTCGCCCTCGCCGAGCCGCGCGGTTTCCTCCGCCAGCAGCCCCAGGCCGCGCTCCAGCAGCGCCTTGAAGCGGTTCTCCTCGAGCCGCATGGTTTCCCGGATCAGCGCCTCCGATCGGCCCAGCTCGGGATAGGCGGCCCCCATCTGCCGCACCAGCGCCGGCACCAGCCGGTCCAGCACCGGCTCGGTGGTGCCCATCATGTGCAGGTGCCGCATGGCGCGGCGCATGATCCGGCGCAGCACGTAGCCACGCCCGTCCTTGGCCGGCAGCACCCCGTCGGCGATCAGGAACGAGGACGAGCGCAGGTGGTCGGCGACCACGCGGTGGCTGGTGCGGAACGGGCCGTCCGGGTCCTGCCCGGTGGCCTCGGCCGAGGCCAGGATCAGGGCGCGCAGCGTGTCGGTGTCGTAGTTGTCGCGGTGGCCCTGCAGGATGGCGGCGAACCGCTCCAGCCCGAGCCCGGTGTCGATCGAGGGCCGCGGCAACGGGCTGCGCGTGCCCGGCGGATCCTCGCTGTACTGCATGAACACGAGGTTCCAGATCTCGACGAAGCGGTCGCCGTCCTCGTCCGCCGAGCCCGGCGGCCCCCCCGGCACGTCCGCGCCATGGTCGAAGAAGATCTCCGAGCAGGGTCCGCAGGGCCCGGTGTCACCCATGCGCCAGAAGTTGTCGGACGTCGGGATGCGGATGATGCGGCCGTCGGGCAGGCCCGCGATGCGCTTCCACAGCCGCGCCGCCTCCTCGTCCTCCGAATACACGGTCACCAGCAGCCGGTCGGCAGGCAGGCCGAAGGTGCGCGTGACCAGCGTCCAGGCGAGCTCGATCGCGAGCGGCTTGAAGTAGTCGCCGAACGAGAAATTACCCAGCATCTCGAAGAAGGTGTGATGACGGGCGGTATAGCCGACGTTGTCGAGGTCGTTGTGCTTGCCGCCGGCACGGACCACCTTCTGGGCACTGGCGGCACGGTCGTACGACCTGGTTTCCTGGCCGGTGAACACGTTCTTGAACTGCACCATGCCGGCATTGGTGAACAGCAGGGTCGGATCGTTGCGCGGCACCAGCGGGCTGCTCGGCACCACCTGGTGCCCCTGCTCCGCGAAGAAGTCGAGGAACCCGGCGCGGATGTCGTTGCTGGAGGGCATGGCGGGCGAGGGATGTCCTTGGATGTCACCCTGACCTAGCGCAGCCGCCGGTTCGGCGGAAGGGATCGGCCAGGGTGGGGCCAGGATGCGGCCGGGACGCGGACGCCCCCCCGCCGGGCACGCCGTCGGCGCCCGTTAACCAACCGGCAACCGCCCTCTGCCACGCTCCCCGAGGCGGCCGGATCTTGCCCCCGGGCGCCGGGTTCGGAGCGTGCGTCCCGATGGATCTTCTGACAGAACAGGCGCCGGCCACCGACGACCTGTCCCGGGCACCCGGCGCCCGGCACCTGATGGCGCTGCTGGACGGGGCCAGGTTCGGCCTCGTCACGGTCGGGTGCGATCGGACGGTCCTGTTCGCCAACCGGCGACTGGCCGAACTGCTGCTGATCCCCGCATGGGCGATGGACCGGGCGGTCGGTCTGGCCGACCTGCTGGACAACAGCGGCGCGTTGGCCGGCGACCTCGCCCGGCAGGCCGAGGATGCGGTGATCGCCGCCATCCGGGACGGGCGTGAGCGGATGGTCACGCTCGCCGCCGGCGAGGCGGGGCGCTTCCTGGCCCTGCGCGCCGCGCCACTGGCCGACGGGACCTGGGTGGTCGGCTTCGAGGACACCACCGAGCGCCATCTCGCGGAGGCGGAGGCGGTCAGGCTGGCGCTGCACGACCCGCTGACCGGGTTGCTCGACCGGCGCCTGTTCCAGGCCCAGGCGGTCGCGGCGCTGGAAGCGCGGCGGGCCGAGGTCGTGGCGGCGCCGTCGGATGGCGGCCAGGCGGTGCTGCTGCTCGACCTCGACCGCTTCAAGTCGGTCAACGACACGCTGGGGCATGCGGTCGGCGACGGCCTGCTCGAGCTGGTGTCGAAGCGGCTGCGCGCCATCGCCCGCACCGGCGACGTGGTGGCACGGCTGGGCGGCGACGAGTTCGCCATCCTGGTCGCCGCAGTGCCCGACCGGACGGCGCTGGCCGGTTTCGCCACCAGGCTGGTCGACGTGGTCGGCCGGCCCTACCTGGTCGACGGCCATCTGATCAACAACGGCGTCAGCATCGGCCTGGCGCTGTCGCCGCAGGACGGCGACGACTACGACAGGCTGCTGCGCAACGCCGACCTCGCCCTCTACGACGCCAAGAACGGCGGACGCGGCACCTTCCGCTTCTTCCGCGCCGAGATGGACGACCGCGCCGTGGCACGCCGCGCGCTCGAGATCGACCTGCGCCGGGCGCTGGCGCTGCGGGAGTTCGAGCTGCACTACCAGCCGCAGGTCGACCTCGGGACCGGCGGCGTGGTCGGCTTCGAGGCGCTGCTGCGATGGCGCCATCCGACCCGGGGGCTGGTATCGCCGGCCGACTTCATCCCGGTCGCCGAGGAGATCGGGCTGATCGTGCCGCTGGGCGAGTGGGTGCTGCGCGAGGCGTGCGGCGAGGCGTCGCGCTGGCCGGACCACGTGATGGTCGCGGTCAACGTGTCGCCGCTGCAGTTCGAGGATCTGCCGCGGCTGATCGAGTCGGTCGAGCACTCTTTGCGCCTGTCCGACCTTCCCGGTCGGCGGTTGGAGATCGAGATCACCGAGGGCGCGCTGCTCAACAACGAGGCGGGCGTGCTGGCGGTGCTCCAGCGACTGCGGGCGATCGGGGTGCGCGTCGCCATGGACGATTTCGGCACCGGCTACTCGTCGCTGAGCCAGTTGCGCAGCTTCCCGTTCGACAAGATCAAGATCGACCGCTCGTTCGTGAGTGACGGCGACGACGTCGCCAACCAGGGCGCCTTCATTCGCGCGATCAACGCGCTGGGGACCAGCCTCGGCATGTCCACGATCGCCGAGGGCGTCGAGACCGAGGAGCAGCTGGCCCGCCTCCGCGCCGAAGGCTGCACCTCCGTGCAGGGCTTCCTGTTCAGCCGCCCGGTCGGCGCGGACCAGATCGACCGGCTCCTGGCCGGTTTCGCCGACCGTCGCCCTCCCGTTCAACACGCCTGACGACGGAACCGCCGCCATGTCGAAGCTCTACCGCGTCCTCTACTGCAGCCATCCGGCGACGTCGGCCACGTCCGCGGCCATGGACGGCGACATCCGCGACATCCTCGCCGTGGCGCGCCGCCGCAACGCCGCCGACGGCATCACCGGCGGGTTGATGTTCAGCAAGGGCTGCTTCGCCCAGGTGCTGGAAGGCCCGATGCAGGCGGTCGCCGAGACGTTCGAGCGCATCCAGCAGGACGAGCGGCATCACGCCGTGACGGTGCTCCAGGCCGGGCCCGTCGTCGCCCGGGATTTTCCTGCTTGGTCGATGGCCTACACCGGCGCCGATCGCGCCGCCGACTCGATTGGCGAGATCGGCGCCGCTCTCGCCGCCCAGGCATCCGGCGGCCAGGAGCTGCTGGCGCTGATGCGGGCCGTGATCGTGCGCGAGGACGACCGCCTGCAGTCCGGCTGACCCCGTCCATCCGCCTCCCGCATCCCCTGCAACCCCCGCGCCGCTCACCGGCTTGAACGGACGGGCGGCGGCGGCGGTGGGAGCGCATCGATGGCAGAGGTAGGCGATGCGTTGGCGGCGATCGGCATGTTGCCCGACATCGAGATCGATCCGGCGCCGGCCGCCCTGCAGCTGGCCCGGCTCGACCGCAGCGTGATCGACCAGGGGGCCGATTGGGAGTCGGCATCGGCGCACCTGTCGGTGCTGGCCCGCGATGCCGCCGCGGTGGGCGCCGTGCTGTCCGGCCGCTCGCTGGAAGCACGCATCGGCGCCCTGGCCGGCCTGATCCACGCGCATCACGGTTATGCCGGCGACGTCGCCAACTACGACGATCTCGACAACGCCAACCTGATCCGCGTGATCGAGCGGCGGCGCGGGTTGCCGGTGGCGCTGGGCGTGATCTGGCTGCACTGCATCCGCGCCGCCGGCTGGGAAGGGCACGGGATCGACTTTCCCGGGCACTTCCTGCTGGCGATGCTGTCCCCGGACGAACGGGCCGCGTCGGCCGCGGGGCCGCCGGCGCGGCCGCGGCAGCCGAAGCGCCTGCTGGTGGAC
>CAXUBN010000175.1:0-5505 GCA_964249255.1 uncultured Acetobacteraceae bacterium
TCCTTGCGGAACCGGATTTTGAGTCCGGCGCGTCTACCAGTTCCACCACACCCGCAGAGACTTGGCATCGGGCTTCGCCCCTAGAGAAGGGGTGTCGGCGCTCCTGCTTGGGTCTCGCAAAGCGAATGGCACAGGATGCCATCCCGCGTCCAGCTGGCTGAACGCATGTGGCGCCCTTTGCGCAGGCGCGCGAGTATCTCCGGCAGCCAGCACTCCAAGAGCCGATGTTCGTTTGTCAGTCCGCGACGGCCCGCCCCGGATAACAGCGGCGGCCTGAGCTCGTTGTCGGTTCCAGACTGCCTGGACCGCGTTCGCGGATACCAGCCGGCCATGGCCAGGCGCCGCCTGAGTCCCGATCGATTGCGGGAAATCCCGCATTCTTCGCTCGACCTCCGACCCGTATGTTCCGATCGGATATAGCGAGAACCACGATGAGCATTCTGCCCTTCAGCAAAGAGCCCGAGCCCGACAAGGCCGAGTACAACGCCTTCTTCCCTTCGAACTACGCGCTTCGGCAGTACACCAGCTCGTTGAGCAACCTCGAGGATGCCGACTATCCGCGGCCCTACAAGGGCAGCCGGCGCATCCTCGTGATCGGCACGGACGAGCGATATCTCAAGATGGACAACGGCACGCTGTTCTCGACCGGCAACCATCCGGTCGAGACGCTTGTTCCGATGTATCACCTGCATCGGGCGGGATTCGCATTCGACATCGCGACCCCGTCGGGCAATCCGATGAAGTTCGAGTTCTGGGCGATGCCCAAGGACGACGAGGTTATCACAGGGTTCCATCAGCTCCTCCTCGACCAGTTCCAGAACCCGCTGCGCCTGTCCGATGTCGTTGCCAACCTCGATGCCAACACCGGTTATGCGGCCGTGTTCATCCCCGGCGGGCATGGACCGCTGATCGAGCTGCCGTTCAGCGGCGATGTCGCCGCGGTGCTGCGCTGGGCGCTCGACACCGATCGCCACATCGTCGCCATCTGCCACGGCCCCGCGGCGCTTCTCGCGCTCTCGACGGACGGCGTGGCGGACGGCTTTCCCTTCGCCGGCTACACCATCACCGCATTCCCGACCTCGGCCGATCAACAGATCCCCGAGGAGGGTTATCTGCCGGGGCAGCTCACCTGGCAGTTCGGCGAGAAGCTGCAGGCGCTCGGCGTGACGATCGCCAATATCGAGCCGGATGGGTCGACGCGCAAGGACCGCAAGCTGCTGACGGGCGCAAGTCCGCTCGCTGCCAACGCGCTCGGCAGACTCGCCGCCGAGACGTTGCTCGCCGAGGTCGCGGGGCTCGCCGAGGTCGCGGGCTGACGGTGAGCGGATCGGCGCTGACCAAAGCGGCATCGGCCGTCACGGCGATCGAGCGGGGCGCGGACATGGACGCGCTCCGCGAGAGCGTTCGCGCCTTTGCCGGTCCACTCGGCTACGACAGCTTCGTCCTCTACACCGCGCCTCCTCCAGGCGACGGGCCGGACGACGTGGTCGAGGACCTGTTGTGGATCGAGGGCGACTGGTTCGACGACGGCGAGATGGAGCCCAAGGCCTATCTCGCGCGCTGCCCGGTCAACCGCCATGTCCTGGAAACCGATCGTCCGTTCTTCTGGACGAAGACGGGCACGCCTGGGCATGAGGGCTATCGCGTCGGTCCACCACGCGGAGCCGGCCTGCACGGTCTTCAAGTGCCGGTGTTCGGGGCCGCAGGGCTTGCCGGAGCCATGAGCTTCGCCGGCACTGCCATCGACAGCAGCCTCGAAGCACGCCTGGCGCTGACGTTGATCGCGATCGCTGCCTTTCAATCGGCGAGGCGGCTGACGAGCCCAGCCACGTCCGCGGCTATCCCTCGCCTCTCGAAGCGCGAGCTCGAGGTCGTCCGCTACGTCGCCTCCGGGCGCCGGCAGGCCGACGTGGCGCTGCTGCTCAAGCTTTCGGAGCGCACGGTCGAAGGGCACCTACGCCGTATCCGCAATCGCCTCGGAGCTGCCAGCACGGCTCAAGCGGTCTATCTCCTTATGCGTGCCGGCGAGATCGAGTCCTGAGCAGATCCCGAGCGCTCGACCCTCCGCAGGATGTCTGCTCCTGCCAGGGGCTGTCGTTCGTCGCAGCGCCTAAGATCGATGGCGAGGTCCCGCAAACGGTCCGACCGGCACGGCGGGCATCGCGGTCTTGATCCGCTCACTCTCAGCTACCGGACCATGCGATAAGCTGCTGTAGATAACTGCGAATAAATAAACTTTCCTGATTCAGGCGCAAGCGCCCTTCTAGTTCCGGCGCATCTACCGGTTCCGCCACGCCCGCGGCGTCGGGATGCCCAACGCGGACCCGGCATCCCGACAAGCGCGAGTGGGCTGCCGCAAACCGTCAGGCGGCCGCCATGCGGTGGATGCCGCACTCGACCTTGGCGGTGCCGGACCAGCGCCCGGCCCGCGCATCCTCCCCGGCGCCGATGGCGCGGGTGCAGGTGGCGCAGCCGATCGAGCGGTAGCCATGCTCGAGCAGCGGGTGCACCGGCAACCGGCGGGCCTGGAACTCGGCCTGCAGCCGCGCACCGTCCCAGTCGGCGATCGGGTTCAGCTTCAGCTGGTCGCCCTCGCGCTCCACGAACGGCAGCGCGGCGCGGGTGGACGCCTGGTGGCGCTTGCGGCCGGTGATCCAGCCGGCGAACGGTCTCAGCGTTCGGGCCAGGGGCTCCACCTTGCGGAGCGCGCAGCAGGCATCGGGGTCGTAGTACCAGAGCTCTCCGGTGGGATCCCGATCGGCCAGCGCCTCCGGCGGGGGCACCACGTCGCGCACGTCGCGCAGCCCGAGATGGGCGGCGAGCTCGCGGCGGTAGTCCAGCGTTTCGGGGAAGTGCTTGCCCGTCTCGAGAAACACGACCGGGACCGTCGGGTCGATGTCGGCGAGGACCGACAGCAGCACCGCCGACTCCGCGCCGAACGAGGACACGGCGGCGATCCGGCCAGGCAGCAGCTCGAGCACGCGACGCAGCAGTGCCCGGCCATCGGCCCCGCCCCGTTCCGCGTCCGCCAGCTCGGCATGGGCCGACGCGACGTCCGCCGCACCGGCGCCCGTCTCACCGGTGCCCGTCTCACGCTGACCCAGAAGGGTATCCGCAAATGCGCCCATGATGCTGTGGAACCCCGGGATGACACGCTCATATGGGAGCCATCGTCCATCGTGGAACCGTCCTGGATCAACAACAGGGCAGCATTGTGGTTTTGTGGCCCCACGTCGTGGGCGGTCGCCTCATGCCGGAGTTCGCTGCTACTCGTGCACCAGAAGCGGGCAGAAGCGGCGCGCCAGCCGGCCGGAGTCCAGCTCGTCGTCGGCCAGGCCGATCAGCTTCAGCTCGTCGATGTACTGGGCGACCTGCTCGCGCAGCACGGTGCCGACCGGGTGCACCGAATGGCCCTCGGCGTGCAGCATGCGCGCGACCGCCCGCTCGTCCATGTCCGGCAGGTCGTCGGCCAGCACGCTGGCAGCCTCGTCCAGGTGACGGGCGACCGTGGTCGCTGCGTCCTCGAACGCCAGCACCAGCTGGACGCCCAACGCCGGATCGGCGCGCAGCACGTCGCCGCGGACACCCAGCACGCGGCTGACGCGCACGCCGTAGCTGCCGGTCATGCTGCTGGCCACCTCCCGCAGCCGGCCGCCCTCCAGCATCTGCCAGATCACCGGATCGTGCCCGACCACCGCCTGCACCCGCTGCGCCGCCAGCGCCGCCGGCATGTCCGAGGGCGGCATCTGCACCCAGGCGACGTCGTGGTCCGGGTTCATGCCCTTGCGCCGCATCACCACCGAGAAGAACAGCCGGTCGGCGCTGGCATGGGTGCCGGTGCTGGCGTCGGCGATGCCGATCGAGCGGCGGTTCAGGTCCTCGATGCGCTTGATCGGCGAGCGCCGGTCCACCAGCAGCCGGGCACTGCCGCTCTGCAGCCCGGCCACCAGCTCCGCGTCCAGGCCGCCCAGCAGCCGCGGCAGCCAGGACAGCGCCGGCGCCACCGCGGCGTCCGCCCCGGTCCGGAGCTGGTCGATCGCCTCCTGGCCGGATGCGACGCCGGCGGGCACCGTCACGTCGAGGTTGTAGCGCGCGAACACGCCCAGGCGCTGCGCCACGATCAGCACCGGATCGTGCGCCGGATGGGTCGAGGCGATCGTCACCCGGCGGAACCGGCCGTCCGGCCGGGTGGTCTTGTCGCGATGGGGGTGGCGGATCTGGTTGCGCGCCACCAGCGCACCGACCCCGGCCAGCCCGATCCCCAGGCCCAGCCAGGTCCCGGCCCCGGCGCCGAGCAGGGCGCGGCGGCGGAGCGACGGCAACGCGTCAGGCTTCGGCTCCCCGTTCGGCTCCGGACTCTCCATCCTCGGGCCTTACCCCGGGACGCACGGCGCGGCCACCCCGGTCGCACCGGGTCCCGGCCCCGGTTTGCGTGCCGGCGCGGGGCTTTACGGGCCGGCGCGGGCTCCGCTATAGGGACGCCGCCGGTCCCGGATAGCTCAGCGGTAGAGCAAGCGACTGTTAATCGCTCGGTCGTAGGTTCGATCCCTACTCCGGGAGCCAGGCGTGCAGGATGGCCGAACCGGGCTGGCTGGCATGCGGTTCCGAACCCGGCCCTGGGCCGACCCCGATCTTGGCAAGCGTCCCGGTTGCCGGCAAGAACGGGTCCCATGAGCGATCCCGAGCCGGTTGATCCCAGCACCGCCCCCTCCGCGGGTCCCGACGACCTGGCCCGGCTGGACATCCGGGTCGGCACGGTGACGGACGCGCGGCCGTTTCCCGAGGCGCGGAAGCCCGCGGTCAGGCTGTGGATCGATTTCGGCCCCCTCGGCGTCAAGCGCTCGTCGGCGCAGGTCACCCGGCACTACAAGCCCGACCAGCTGATCGGCCGGCAGGTCTGCGCGGTGGTCAACCTGCCGCCACGCCAGGTGGGGCCGTTCCTGAGCGAGGTGCTGACGCTGGGGCTGCCCGACGCGGCCGGCGAGGTGGTGCTGATCCGCCCCGACCACGCGGTGCCGGACGGGGGAAGGCTGTACTGATGGCGGTCAGCTACGCCACCGTCACCTGGGACCAGCTGCATCGCGACGCGCGGCTGCTGGCCGAGCGGCTGATGGAGCACGGGCCGTTCCGCGGCATCGTCGCCATCACGCGGGGCGGGCTGATCCCGGCCGCGATCATCGGCCGCGAACTCGATTGCCGGCTGATCGAGAGCGTGTCGGTGGTGTGCTACGACCAGGGCCCCAAAGGGAGCGCCAAGGGAAGCGGCGGAGGGACCGGCCAGGCGGGCGAGGAAACGCGGGGGGAGGCCAGGGTGGTGAAGCCGCCGGTCGCGGCCGGCGACGGCGAAGGCTTCCTGATCATCGACGACCTGGTCGACTCCGGGGTGACCGCGCGGCTGGTGCGCGGGCTGTTACCGCGCGCGACGTTCGCGTGCCTGTATGCCAAGCCGTCGGGCCGGCCGGCGACCGACCTATTCGTGGTGGAGGTGCCGCAGGACACCTGGGT
>CAXUBN010000176.1:0-5505 GCA_964249255.1 uncultured Acetobacteraceae bacterium
GCTGAGATCAAACCCGTCGAACCTGATCTGGGTCATTCCAGCGAAGGGAGGCATGCCGATGCGCCAGGTTCGCGCACTCGTCCTCGGTGGCGCCGTGCTTGTCCTGCCGGCGTCAGCGCCTGGCCAGGAGATGGTCGAGGTCGTCGCCCCGGACGCGCACCAGACGGCGAACGGGCCGGTCGGCGCCCAGCCCGGCGGCGGCCTGATCCGGGCGGAAACGGCGACCCGGTCGGTCAGCACGGTGTCGTCCGACTTCATCCGGCGCCAGGCGCCGACGGAGAACGCGTTCCAGCTGGTGTCGCTGCTGCCCGGGGCCACGGTGGCGCAGTCCGACCCGCTGGGGCTGTCGGCCGAGGGCGACCTCACGCTGCGCGGGCTGAACTCCGACGAGATCGGCTACGTGCTGGACGGCATGCCGCTCAACGACATCGCCTACTACACCGGCTATCCGGGCCAGTTCGTCGACACCGAGAACCTGGACGGGATCAGCCTCGCCCAGGGCACCGGCGACCTCGACAGCCCGGTGATCAACGCCGCCGGCGGGCTGCTGTCGCTGCGGTTCCGCGATCCGGCGCCCGGGTTCGGAACCTATGCCGACACCGCCTACGGCTCGTACCACACCAGCCGGGAATTCGTGCGGGTCGACACCGGCCCGCTGGGCGCCAGCGGCATCACCGGCTTCCTGTCCTACTCCCACGCGGCGGCCGACAACTGGCGCGGTTCCGGTCGTGACAGGCGCCAGCACATCGACGTCCGCCTCCTGCGGACCTGGGCCGACGGCAGCAGCGTGTCGCTGTTCGGGACCTGGAACGACGCCGTCACCAGCGGCTACCCGGAACCGACCCAGGCCAACTGGAAGCTGTACGGCCGCTCCGGCCCCGACAACTACGACGGCACCTACACGCCCGGCGACATCGACTACTGGCGGCTGCACCAGCAGCCGTACCGGCTGTTCTATGCCGCGGCCCCCATCCACCTCCGCCTGACGTCGTCGCTGAGCCTCGATGCCACCCCCTACGCGCAGTACGGCTATGGCAACGGGCCGGGCGGCGCCGTGCTGCCGACGGGCGGGCTGTTCCAAGGCACCACCCCGATCCCCGGCACGCTGGCCATCCCCGGCGCGCAGGGCGGCCAGGCGACGGTGCAGGCCGATTTCCAGCAGGCCAGCTACCGCGCCGGCGTGGCGCCGCACCTGACCTGGACGGTCGGCAACCACACGGTCGTCGCCGGCACCTGGTACGACTACGCCGACGATCGCGAGCCAGCGCCATTCAGCGTGCTCAGCGCCGACGGCACGCCGCCCGACATCTGGGTCAACACCGCGCGCGGCACGGTGCTGCTGCCGGACGGGCGGCAGCTGCTGGCACAGGACGAGCACAGCATCGCGCAGGTGAACGCGCTGTTCGTCGGCGACACGATCGCGCTCGACCGGCACCGCCTGGTGATCGAGCTCGGCTTCAAGGAGGCGCTGGTGACGCGGGACGGCTGGAACGGCACCCCCGGCGCCGCCTCCCGCACCGGCTCCTGCCGCGCCGAGCCGCTGCCGCGCGCGGGCGTGCGGTGGCAGCCGGAGGCGCGCGACCAGGTGTTCGCCAGCGTGTCCACCAACTTCCGCACGCCGTCGGCGACCACGCTGTTCGACAGCTTCGATCCCACCTCCGGCACGCTCCTGAACCGTGCCGCGCGGAACCTGCGCGACGAGTACTCGATCTCGGAGGAGATCGGCTATCGCCGCGACGGCACGTGGCTGATCGGCAGCGTCACCGCGTTCAACTACGACTTCACCAACCGGCAGATCGCCACCGTGATCGAGCTGAACGGCGTGCTGACCGGCTCCACGATCAACGCCGGCGGCCAGACCTCGCGCGGCGTCGATGCCGAGCTCGGGCTGCGCCCCTGGCACCACCTGAGCCCGTACCTGTCGGGCGAGTACCTGCACGCCACGATCGACAACGACCTGCCGGTGGACGGCGACCTGCTGCCGACCCGGGGGCACGTCGCCGTGCGCAGCCCGGCCTGGCAGGCGGGGCTCGGCCTCACCTTCGACGACGGCAGGGTGTTCGGCAGCGTCACGGTCAAGTACGTCGGCCCGCAGTACGCGAGCTTCACCGACGACGAGAAGATCGCCGACCACACGCAGGCGGACGTCGCGATGGGGCTGCGGCTGCGGACGCTGGGGCCGGCGAAGCATCCCGAGCTGCGGCTCAACCTGGTCAACGTCACCGACGCCGACGCGCTGACCGGCATCGCCAGCCCGACCACCAACAGCCGCGACACCATCGGCCGCTACGGCACCACGATCCCCGGCTCGCCCGCGACCTACTACGTCGGTGGCGGCTTCGCGGCGCTGCTGACGCTGGCATCGGCCTTCTGAGGGCGCCGCTCATGCTTCATGCGAAACGATCGATGCTGACGCTGCTGCTTGGCCTGATCATCTCCGGTCCGGTGCGTGCCGCGGACCGGTTCACGGTCATCCTCGACTGGTTCGTGAACGCCAACCACGAGTCGCTGCTGTCCGCGCAGTACAGCGGCGCCTATGCGCGGCACGGGCTGGAGGTTCGCTTCATCGCGCCGGCCGATCCGGGCTCGCCGCCGCGGCTGGTGGCGGCGCACCAAGCCGACCTCTGCATCGGCTACGAGCCGCAGCTGGCCCTGCTGGACGAGGCGGGCCTTGGCCTGCTGCGGGTCGGCACGCTCGAGGACACGCCGCTGAACGCGCTGATCACGCTGGGGGGCGGCCCGATCCATACCCTTGCCGACCTCAGGGGGCGGCGCATCGGCTCGTCGGTCGGTCCGCTCGACGAGCCGATCCTGCGCGCGATGCTGGGCAGCGTCGGGCTCAAGCCGTCCGACGTGTCGGTGACGGAGGTGAACTTCCAGATCGAGCAGGCCCTGATGTCGCACCGCGTGGATGCGGTGATCGGTGGGCAGCGCAACTACGAGTTCATCGACCTGCAGCAGCGTGGCCTGCACCCCGTGCTGTTCCTGCCCGAGGAGCACGGCGTGCCGCCCTATGACGAGCTGATCCTGCTGGCCCGCCGTGACGAGGCAGGCGATCCCCGCATTCCCCGTTTCCTGGACGCGCTGGCCGAAGGCACCGCCGCCCTGATCAACCATCCCGATGCGATGTGGCAGGACTTCATCCACGAGCATCCCGACCTGGACACGCCCCTGAACCACGCCGCCTGGTTCGCCTCCCTGCCGCGGATGGCGAAGGCGCCGGCGCGGCTGGACCGGGCGCGCTACGCCGCCTTCGAGCGGTTCATGGTGGCGCAGGGCAGCCTAAGGGCGGCCCTGCCGGTGTCGGCGATCGCCATCGACCCGACCGCAGACAAGACCACTCCCTAAGACCCTCACCCTACAAATCGGGGTTTGGGGCCTGCGGCCCCAACGGGTCCAGGGCAGAGCCCTGGCCTTGCCCCGACCGCCCTGTCGTCTTGATGGAACGGATCAATCCCTTAGAACCGTCGACCGACGACAACAAGGGAACAGACCGTTGAGAAGGCCTTTCGTTGCGGTGCTGATGACCCTCTCGATGCCGTTGGCGGCGAGATCGGCGGCGCTGCCGCAGATCCCTCCCGCCAGGTCCATCCCGTTGGGCCTGGCGATGGAGGCCAGCCGAACGGCCCTGGACGCCTGCACGGCGAGGGGATCGCCGGCAACGGTGGAGATCGTCGATCTCAACGGGTTGACCAAGGTGGTCCTGTCCGCGGACGGCGCCAGGACGAGCTCCTTCGAGTATGTCAGGCGAAAGGCCTACACGGTGCTGCGCAAGGGCGTGTCGTCCCGCGATTTCGGCAGGAGCCTCGGCAAGCTGCCCGAGAACCCGCCCCCGTTCGAGGGCGACCCGAACCTGATCCAATATGCAGGCGCCCTTCCCGTCCTGCGCGGTGCCGTGATGATCGGCGTGATCTCGGTATCCGGGCCGACGGGCGAGGATGACGACGAGGCGTGCGCACGCGCGGGCCTGGACCGGATCGCGGCGCGGCTGGGAACCGGCAAGGGCTGAAGCGCTCCCGGCCAATCGGGTCGACGCTCAGGCCGCCGCGTCCAACGGCAGCGCCTCCCGCGCGTCGGCCACGATCTCGTAGGACCGGCGCCGCGCCACGTGGTCGTAGATCTGGCCGGCAACCAGAAGCTCGTCGGCGCCGGTGCGCCGGATCAGGGCCGCCAGCCGCACCCGCACCGTATCCGGCCCACCGATGATCGCGGCGGCGAGCACCCGGTCGACCTGCGCCGCGAGGTGCGGCTCCAGCACCTCGTGACGCGGCGGCCTCAGCGGGCCGGGCGTGCCGCCGCGCAGCTCCGCCACCTGCCGGCGCGCGGAGGTGGCAATGAAGGCCGCCTCCGCATCGGTGTCGGCGGCGAACACGGCCACCCCCAGCATGACGCGGGGCCGCGGCAGAGCCTCCGACGGCGTGAAGCGGGCGCGGTAGATCCTGATGGCGTCGTCCATCGCGTCCGGCGCGAAGTGTGCCGCGAACGCGAACGGCAACCCCAGCATCGCCGCCAGCTGCGCGCTGAACAGGCTGGAGCCGAGCAGCCAGATCGGCACGTCGAGGCCGGCGCCGGGCACGGCCTGTACCGCCTGCCCCGGCTTCGCCGGCCGGAAATAGGACTGCAGCTCCAGCACGTCGTGGGGAAGCGGTCGGCGCTGGTGGGATCCCGGCGCAGCGCCAGCATGGTCTGCCCGTCGCTGCCCGGCGCCCGGCCGAGTCCGAGGTCGATGCGCCCGGGATGCAGCGCGGCCAACGTGCCGAACTGCTCCGCCACCGCGAGCGGCGCATGGTTGGGCAGCATGATGCCGCCCGCGCCGACCCGGATAGTGCGAGTACCGCCGGCGACGTGGCCGATCACCACGGCGGTGGCGGCGCTGGCGATGCCCGGCATGTTGTGATGCTCGGCCAGCCAGTAGCGGTTGTAGCCAAGCGCCTCCGCATGGCGTGCCAGGTCGAGGGCGTTGCGGAAGGCCAGCGCCGCGTCGCCGCCCTCGATGATCGGTGCCAGGTCGAGGACCGAGAACGGGATGGTCATGCGAGCCACTCCTTGGGGTCGGGACGGCGCAGCACCAGCCAGGCGAACCCGAGGCAGACCAGCACGAACGCGGCGCTGCCAAGGCCCATGGCGATATCGGCGAAGCCGGGTCCGACCAGCGCCAGCGCGTCCTCCGAACCGGTGCCGCCGATCACGGCGGCGATCGCCACCCCCATCAGGCTTTCGCCGACGATCAGCCCCGAGGCCAGCATCACGCCCAGCCGGCGCGCCGCCTCCGACATGGGTTCGGCATCCCCGTCCGCCAACCCGGCACGGTCGCGCCGCGCCAGCACGCGACCGGTCACCCAGGACAGCATCGCGCCGATCACCAGCGTGACGCTGACCGTGGGCGGCAGGTAGAGCCCGATGCCCACCGCCAGCACCGGCAGCGTGCGGCCGCCGCGGCGCAGCGCGGCATCGACCCCGACCAGCGCCGCACCCAGCGCCGCCGCGCCGAGCCCGGTGCCGGGC
>CAXUBN010000177.1:0-5456 GCA_964249255.1 uncultured Acetobacteraceae bacterium
ATCCCATGGCACGCCGGGCGGCCGCCAACGCGACCCAACCCTCGCGGAAGTCGAAGCGCTGCAACAGGCCCTGCAGCAGCCGGATCGCCCCGCGCGCATCGCCGGAGGACAAGCGTGCCATGGCCAGGGGAAACGATACGTTGGCGGCGGCGGGGGCCAGGCGATGCGCCCGCTCGAGCCAGCGCAGCGCCTCGTCGGATTGGCCACGATCGGCCGCCTGCCGTCCCTGCCGGAACGCTTCCTGCGCGCGTGCCTCGGCCCACAGGCGCCACTGGATCCGGTCGGCCTCGGTGATGCGGTTGACCAGCGGCGGATTAGGTCGGGCAAACATCGGCGGGAGTGATCATGGTCCAGGAGCGAGGGAAACGAGTGGGCCGCCGGTCCCGCGGGCGCGGTCGCTCGCGGCCCGTGGCGATCGTCAGTGCTGGTTGACGGCGCGTGCCACCGGACCCGGTGCGGCCGCCGGGCGGGTGCCGAGCCGGGCCAGTTCGGCATCGGCCTGGCTGATACCCTGTGCCCGGGCGCGCCCGAGCCACAGCCGGGCTTCCGCGGGATCGGTCTCGCCGGCCAGCCCACGCGCCAAGTAGCGGCCGAGCATCAGCTGCGCCATGGCATGGCCACGCTCGGCCGCCTGGCGGAAGTGGATCTGCGCCTGAGGCCGGTTCTCGGGTACCTCGTGGCCGCCGCCATGCATCGCCGCCACCGAGAAGATGGCGTTCACATGGCCTTGCCGGGCGGCGCGCTCGAACATCTCCAGCGCCGCCGGGTGGTCGCGCGAACCGCCGCGGCCACCCAGCAGCATCTCGGCATAGGCCATCTCGGCATCCGGCAGGCCGGCCTCGGCCGCCTTGGCGATCCAGGAACGACCTTCCTTGAGGTCGACCTCGACCCCGCGTCCCTCGGCCAGCATGCGGCCATACCAGTACTGGGCGTTCACCACCCCGTCGGCGGCACGGCGCAGCCACAGCGCGGCCTGGCGCTCGTTGCGCTCGATGCCGACGCCCTGCGCCAGGCAGACACCGAAGTTGAAGGCGGCCACCAGATCGCCGGTCTCGGCCGCCTGCTCGAAGCGCTCGCGCGCGGCGATGCGGTCCTCCTCGGTGCCGTTGCCGGCCAGCACCAGGTTGCCGAGATCGACATGGGCCAGCTGGTCGCCACGCTCGGCCGAATGACGGAACCAGCGTGCCGCCTCTTCCGGGTCGCGCTGCACGCCGGCGCCGGTCAGATAGAGAAGGCCCAGCGCCCGCGCCGCCGTGGCATGCCCGGCGGCGGCGGCGCGGCCGTACCAGGTGGCGCTCTCGGTGTAGTTCGGTGGCAACTCGCCGCCGCGCGAGTAGATGTCGCCGACCAGTGCGGCGGCCTCCGCATCCCCGCCCAGGGCGGCGCGGCGCAACCAGGATTCACCCCGCGCCGTATTCCGCTCGACGCCGCGCCCCTCCATCAGGGCCAGGCCATAGCGCGCCTGCCCCGATCGGACATGGCGCTCCGCGGCCTGCCGGTAGAGGTCGGTGGCGGTGGCGATGTCCTGCTTCACCCCGGCACCGCGCTCGGTCATCACGCCAAGCAGGTAGAGCGCGGTGCCGAGCCCGCCCTCCGCCGCTCGGGCGAGGCTGACCGCGGCGCGTTGCTGGCCCTCGGCATCGAGCGCGTTGCGCAGCTGTGCCAGGGCAACACCGAGATGTCCCTGCGGGCAGCCGGCGGCGGCCGACCGTTCATACCAGGCGTCGGCAGCCTCGACGTCGCGAAGCTCGGGCGAGCCCGAGGTGAGCAGGTAGCCCATCAGCGCCTGCCCGTCCGGCGAGCCGGCCTCTGCCGCACGGCCGGCCCAGACGGCCGCTCGCTCGTAATCGGGCTTGGCCTCGTTCTGCTGTACCATGCTGCCGAACATCGTGTTGCCGGAGGCGGCCCCCACCACCAGCCCGAACAGGTACAGCGTGGCCAGCACCACCTGCGCCTCGACCCAGCCGGCCTCGGCCGCTCGCTCGATCCAGCGCGCGCCCTCCTCACGGCTCACCGGTACCCCGGCGCCGTCGAGGTAGGCGCGTCCGACCCTGAACTGCGCTTCCGGGATCCCGGCCTTGGCGGCGGCGCTCAACGGCGCGAACGCCCGTCCGATCTCGCCGGCTTCGATCAGGCTGAGCGCGTAGCGCAGCCTGGCGCGCGGCGAGAACATCGCCGCCGTGCGCTGGGTCAGGAGGTTCGCCATCAGTTCTCGCAAGACTCCCGCAACGCTATCCGATTAGCCAACGGACGATGAACCGTCTCGGCGCGTCGTCCGGCGCGGCCTGGTCGATGGCCGCGCCAGCCCTGGGGTGCCTCAGCTCGGATCGCGCATGCCCTCGGTGAGCGTCGGCACCACCGAACTCAGCAGGTACTGCAGGACGGTCCGCCTGCCGACGTTGATGTCGGAGCTGACGATCATGCCCGCGGTCGGCTTGAAGTAGCTCGGCACGCTATGCAGCGTGTAGCCGTCGATCCGCATCCGAACCCGGTAGAACGGCGTGCCGGGACCGCCGGGGGTGGAAAGCCCATTGGCCGGCGCGCTGGCGATGCCGGCCTGGGCGCCCTCCTCGGAGAACGCGTCGGAGCTGATGTTGACGACGGTCGCGTTGGCGCCGCCGTACTGGACATACGGGAAGGTCTGGAACTTGACCTGCGCCTTGTCCCCCAGCTTCACGAAACCGGCCTCGTCGGCGGACATCCGGGCCTCGATGTCGAGGGGGGAGTCGGTGGGCGTCAGCGTCATGAACTGCTGGGCCGCGGTGACCACCGAGCCGACCGAGACATGCGCGATGTTGAGCACGATCGCGTCCCGGGGAGCCTTCATGACCAGAAGGCCGTTGGTCAGCGTCGCCTTTTCCAGGTCACCCGTCGCCTCGGCCAGCTTGCGCTGGGCGTCCGTCAACGATTGATAGCTCTCGGCCTTGCTGCCCTGGACATACCCATCACGCTCCGAGATCAGGGCATTCAGCTTGTCGTTGGTCGCCGCCGCATCCTGCTGGGCTCCGACCTGCGAGCGTTCAATCTCCATCAGCTCGTCCTGGGAGCCCAGCGACTGTAGCCGGCTGCCCACCTGGTCCTTCTGCAGCTCGACGCGCATGTCGCGAACATTCGCCGCGACCCTGACCCGGCCGGCATACAGCGCTGCGCTGGCCCGATAGCCGACCAGCTGGTTCTGCAGCCCCGAGATCTGCTGGTTGTAGTTGCTCAGCTTGAAGGCGTACTCGTTCTTGCGGCGCAGGAAGATCGCCCCCTGCTGGGTCGAGTCCGGGTTTGCCGGATCGACCGCGTAGTCCTTGCCCGACACCTCGGCCGTCAGCCGGTCGACTTCGGCCTGCAGACTCTGCGTCTGCTTGCGCAGGTTGCCGAGGTCGGCATTGCTGAGGGTCGGGTCGAGGTGGGCCAGAACCTGTCCCTTGCGGACTGAATCTCCCTCGCGCACGTCGATCGTGCGGATGATCGCCGCCTCAAGCGGTTGGACCACGATGGTCGGCTCGGTCGAGACCAGCGCGCCTGGCGTGGTCACCACCTTGTCGATCGGGAATAGCGCCATGACCAGCAGCCCTGCGATCGACATCGAGGACACGATCCAGGTGATGTAGCGGGCGGATGCCGTGGGCGGCATCGCCGCCATCGCGGCACTCGGCGAATGGAACTCCAGCAGTGCGGGCGGCATGTCGTCGTTGCTGGCGGGAATACGCCGGGCGGGGCGGCCGCGCCCGCCCGTGCCGCCCTGGGGGACGATCTCGGTCGAGTCGCTCATCTCAGTCTCCCTCGGCCAGCATCGGGGCCGGCCCGGCATTGCGCTCGGCGTTCATGTGGCGGTTCTGCTGCAGCCACAGCTGCCGATAGATCGCGCACCGCTCGACCAGCACGTTGTGAGGCGCGATGTCGTTCACCTTGCCCTGCTCCATCACCAGGATCAGGTCGCAATCCACCAGCGATGACAGCCTGTGCGAGACCAGGATCATGGTCCGGCCCTTGGCCATGCGCGCCAGGTTGGCATTGACCAGCGCCTCGCTTTCCGGGTCGAGGGCCGAGGTCGCCTCGTCCAGGATCAGCAGCTTGGGATCCGAGATCAGCGCACGCGCGATCGCCAACCGCTGCTTCTGACCGCCGGAAATGTTGGTCGAGCCTTCCTCGATGAAGGTCTCGTAGCCGGCGGGCATCTTCTCGATGAACTCCTCCGCCCCCGCCAGCCGGGCCGCGCGCACCACATCGTCCAGGGTGAGGCCGGGGCGGCCGGCGGTGATGTTGTCGCGGATGGTGCCGCGGAACAGGAAGTTGTCCTGCAGCACCACGCCGAACGACCGGCGCAGATGGTTGAGGTTGATCTCGCGCATGTCGACGCCATCGAGCTTCAGGTAGCCGCTGTAGCTCCGGCTGACGCCCTGCAGCAGGCGGGTGATGGTGGACTTGCCCGAGCCGCTTCGTCCGACCACGCCCAGCGAGGTGCCGGCCGGGATCTCGAAGTTGACCCCGTCCAGAGCCTTGTTGGGGGAGCCCGGATAGGAGAAGTCGACGTCCAGGAACGACAGCGCGCCCAGGATCTTGGGCCGCATGCCGGTGGTGAGCGCCTTGGTCTCGGTCGGCTGGTTCAGCACCGAGCCGACCTCGCCCAGCGCCGAGCGCACCTCGGAGAAGTCCTCCAGCAGGCGCGCGAAGCCGACCAGAGGCCCGGCCACCCGGCCGCCCAGCATCATGAACGCGACCAGGCTGCCAGCGGTCACGGAGTTCCCGGTCGGATCCTTGAGCGCGATGTAGGCACCGACCAGCAGGATGCCGCGACTGATGAACATGTCGATCGGCATGATGATGGTCTGCGGCCAGTTGCTCATGCGGCCGGCCGCCAGCTTCCAGCGCGTGACCTCGGCGGTCTTCTCGTCCCATTCCTGGCGGCGCATCGGCTCCAGCGCCAGGGTCTTGAGGGTGCGGATGCCGGCGATCGACTCATAGAGCACCGAGCCGCGCTCGACCTCGGCGTTGGTGACCCGGCCGACGTAGTAGGCGACCGGCCCCATGAAGATCACCACGATCAGGCCGATGGCACCCGCCGCCGCCAGCACCATCCAGGCCAGCGTGGGCGTCAGGAAGAACAGGAACGGCAGGATGATCACAAGGGTGAACATGTCCAGGAAGGTGCGCAGCAGCGACCCGGTCATGAAGTCGCGCACCTTGTAGATGGCCATCACGCGGCCGATCACGTTGCCGGCCTGCTGGCGTTCAAAGTATTCCAGCGGCAGCGACAGCAGGCGGTTGAAGATGTGGATGCTGATGCGGCTGTCGACGCGGGCCGTCATCACCAGCACCAGCTCGCGCCGGGCATAGGTCAGCAGCGTCTCGTAGAAGCACAACACCACAAGGATCATGGTGATGGAGAACAGGGTGGCCATCGAGTGCTGGCCGATCACCTTGTTGATCACCTGCATGATGATCAGCGCCGGCAGGATGGTCAG
>CAXUBN010000178.1:0-5455 GCA_964249255.1 uncultured Acetobacteraceae bacterium
GGCTTCGGGCCCGAAACGGCCGCGACCATACGGACCGACGCCGGGCCCGAAGCCCGCATAGTCGGCACCGTAGACGTCGCCGCCGTAGTAGCCGCCGAACCCACCATATCCGTCGTCATAGCCGCCGCCTGCGCAGCCACACAGGAAACCCGCAAGCGCGCCTAGGACGAGCATCATCCCGAGCCGCCGCCGGTGGACCGGGCGGCTCACTTGGGATCTCCCACGGTCTCGTCCTCGGACCATTGCAGCAGCCCGAACAGCGCCCCCTGCGGATCGGCCACCAAGGCGATCGTGCCGCCGTGCAGATCCTGGTGCGGCGCCACCAGCACCGCGCCGCCGAGCCGCCTCACCTCGGCGGCCGCCCGGCCGATATCGGCCACCCGAACAAAGCTGATCCACCTTGGATGCGACACGGCATGGCTCGTCGGGATCGGATTGACCCCTGCCCGTGCGAAGGTCCCCGAGGCCAGGACCAAGTGGTCGGCCTCTCGCGGATCCGGCGACGGGAACACCTCGTAGCCGAGCACCGCCCTGTAGAAATCTGCATCGGCCACTGGGGCCGTGGTGACCAGCGAGCTCCAGATCCACGTACCCGGCACCGCCGCCGCGTCCGGCGGATCGCCGCCAGTCGCCGCGAGAAGACCGAACACGGCCCCCTGTGGATCCATCAGCAACGCGTCGCGGCCAAGCCGGGCCAAGTCGTGCGGGGGCACCAGTACGGTGGCGCCGTGCGCGACCGCAACGCCCACCGACTGTTCCACATCCGCGGTCGACAGGAACGACCGCCAGGCCGGACGGCTCCCCGCCGCCATCGGCCGTTGCGCAATCGCGGCGACCGTTCGGCCGGCCAGCGACGCTTCCCCAAACAGCGTTTGGCCGAGATAGGCGTTGGTGAAGCTCCACCCGAACAGGTTGGCGTAGAATCGCTCGACCGAAACGAGGTCGGGCGTCACCATCGCGGCCAGCACCATCTTGCCCGTCAGGTGCACCGCGGTCGGAGGCACCGTCAGTGGCGGCAACTGCGCCGCATCCCGTGCCGCAGCGGGCGTGGTAGACAGCCGGATGATGGCGAGACCCAGCACCAGCGCGGCCCCGGCTCGTATGCCGAACTCGACGACCGGGAGTCGGTGCCAGAGGGGCCTGACCATGTTTTCTCGACCTGAACTGGCTCCCCGCATCAACGCCGCCTCCGTCCTCGCGCGCCCAGCACCAAGGGTCGGACCATCCTACGTGGCCGCGACGCGCACGGTTGCATGGCTCCGGACGGCGTCGTCGACATCGGGATGAACGGTTGCGCGGGATCGAGCGACGCCCGTATCGTGCGTGGAACGGCCCGCCCAGGAGGACCGGCATCGAAGTCATGCGGTTGCAGCGTGAGGGGTCGGGCTTGAGCCTGTCATGTTCCTCGGATGAGCGGACGGGCCGCGTGCCATCTCCCTCACCGTGATCCATGAGATGAACGAGTGACGGGGCTGCTTCCGGTCACCGCGGCGGCGGTTGCCTTCATCGGCAGCCATCTCGTCCTGTCGCACCCGTTGCGCCGGCCGATCGTCGAGGCGGTTGGTGAGCGCAGCTTCACCCTGATCTACGTGCTGGTCGCGATCGCCGCGATCACCCTTCTCGCCACCGCCTACCGCGCGGCGCCCGCCGGGCCGCCACTCTGGCCGGTCGGCACCGTGCTCTGGGTGATCGTCACGGTCGTCATGCTTCTCGCGGCGGTGCTGCTGATGGGCTCGCTGGTGCGTAACCCGGCGATGCCGAACGCCGCGACCGCACCCGCCATCGCCCGCGGCGTGTTCGCCGTCACCCGGCACCCGATGATGTGGTCGTTCGCGCTGTGGGGCCTGTGCCACGCCACGATCTACCCGATCCCTGCCAACCTCGTGCTGACCGCCGCGATCGTCGTGTTGGCCCTGGGCGGCGCCGCGTTGCAGGACGGCAAGAAGGCGGCCTCGGTGCCGGAGCTGTGGCAGCCCTGGCAGGCGCAAACGAGCTTCTGGCCGTTCGCCGCGATCGTTGATGGCCGGGCCCGGCTTGGTGACGGATTGCGGGGCCTGGGCGGGCACGCGCTCGGCGGCGGGCTGCTGGTCTGGCTCCTGGCCACCTGGGCGCACGGCCCGATCGCCGGCTGGCGCGTGGGGCTGTGGCACTGGATCGGCTAGCGATCCGCCTCGGCGCCGCGCCGATCCCGGCGCTGGCCCGTCCTGCCGCCGGCCG
The DNA here is from genome assembly GCA_964249255.1 of uncultured Acetobacteraceae bacterium. Classification (GTDB taxonomy): domain Bacteria; phylum Pseudomonadota; class Alphaproteobacteria; order Acetobacterales; family Acetobacteraceae; genus Lichenicola. The sequence continues at coordinate 2,218 of CAXUBN010000178.1, forward strand.
GTGCAATCAATCTTGATACCGCCGATCGACAGCTTTCGTCAGCCGCACGCTCCCTGCAGCGGCGGCGTCGATACGACGATCACAAACCCGACGACGTCGGGCTGAGCGGCCTCGTCGTACGCCGGATGCCGCTGGAGCCGCAGCACGAGGCCTGGCCTGACCGATCTTGGGAAACCAGATTCCCGCCCTGGCACTACCTGTTCAAGAACCCCTTCCGACCGTCGGGGCGAAGCCTTGGCAGTGCCGCCGGACTTCAGGTCCTGCAATGGTGGCCATGCATCGATCAATCCTTGATCAATCCGTCACCGGCGAGGATGAAGGAGATCGTCAGGTGGATCGGAACAGGATCGTCGCCCATCTCGTCCGGCACCCGTGGCAACGCCGCATCAAGCAGCACCAAGGTCGCCGCGTGATCCAGTGCCGTGGATCCAGATGATCCGGTCAGTGATGCGCTGACCACGCGACCGTCGCGCCGAACGATCAACAGGAACGTGCATGCCCCGGTCTGGTGACGTGCCGCTGCACCACGGTCGTAGTACAGGTGAGCCCTCAGCCACCTGTCCATTTCCTGCCCATAGCCATCGCTGACGCCCCGCATCGACACCTGGGCGAGGGCGATCGACCCCGCCGGTGACGATCGGTACAGGACGACAGCACTCCCAGCGACGGCGGCGCGAGCATGAACGCCGCGGCCACTCCAATGCGGTTCATCCCGGGTGGGATGGCCAACGTCCCGATCAGGGCATCGCCGGCGACAGTGCGCCGCCCAGACGCAGCGGCGCCACCGTAAGTGCCAGCCCAGTGTGGTCGTCGGTCTCGACCAGCAGGCCGCACAGCGTGGCCTGGCCGTCGGCTGGCTGGAGTCGCTCGCCCGGCATCTTGCGCACGAAGCGCGCGGTGGCCCCCTCCTTGCCCATGCCGATCACGCTGTCGTAGTCGCCGCACATGCCCGCATCCGCCTGGAAGGCGGTGCCGCCCGGCAGGATGCGGTGATCGGCAGTGGGCGCATGGGTGTGGGTACCCACGACCAGCGACACCCGGCCATCCAGGTGATGCGCGAAGGCGTTCTTCTCGCTGGTGGCCTCGGCGTGGAAGTCCACCACGATCGCCGACACGGTGGCGCCCAGCCGGTGGCGCGACAGCAGCTCGGTGGTGAGCCGGAACGGATCGTCGAGCGCGTCCATGAACAGCCGGCCCATGACGTTGAGCACCAGCGCCCGCCTGCCGTCGGGGAGCGTCACCAGCACGCTGCCGGCACCGGGGGTCCCGGGCGGGAAGTTGAGCGGCCGGATGATCCGCGGCGCCGAGCCGATATGACCGATCAGCTCCTTGCGGTCCCAGGCATGGTTGCCCAGCGTCAGCACGTCGCAGCCGGCGGCGAACAGGCTGTCGGCCATCGCCGGCGCCAGCCCGAAGCCGTGGCTGGCGTTCTCGGCATTCACGACGGCAAGGTCCACGGTCAACGTGCGGCGAAGCTCCGGCAGCCGCCCTTCCACCGCCTCGCGCCCGCTACGTCCGACGATGTCGCCCAGGAACAAGATCCGCAACGCTTCCCCCCTCCGGCAACACGAGGCCGCGCTCGGTTAGCACGGCATCGAGCGGCACGTCATGCGGGCCGGTCGGCACCGCGGCGACCTCCTGCCGGCTCAGGCCGACTCCGATCGCGATCGCGTCCCGCAGGGCGGCCAGCGTGCGGTCGAAGTAGCCGCCGCCATGGCCCAGCCGCCGCATGCGCCGGTCCCAGGCCAGCAACGGCACGAACAGGAGCTGAGGCGTGGCCGGCGCTCCCTCCGGATGGCGGGTGCCGTGGCGGCCGGCGACCAGCACCGCGTCGGGATGCCAGGTCCGAAACCTCAACGGCTGGCCAGGCGACGTGGTCTCGGCCAGCAGCACCGGATGACCGCGGGCGTGCAGCGCGTCCCAGGCGGGCGTCAGGTCGGGCTCGCGCGGCAGGGGCGCTACGCCGCCGATGGGTAGGCCGGGTGACAAGGGAATGGCCAGCAGATGGGTGACCAGAGCGCCCGACTCCGTCTCATCGGGACCGCGAACCGGGTGCAGGAGCGCACGTAGCGCTCGCTTGGCAGAGTCAGGATCGGTCAGCATCGGGGAAAGCGCGGAGCCACCATGGCCGTTGGACTGTCAGCCTCCCAGAACCCGCTAGTGCAGGTGGCAACCAGGTAACGCGACCAGGGCCGCGACAGTGCCAGTCACCGAGAGAGTGCTTATCGGCTCAGGGGATGAATTGCCTGACGAACCGGGTAGCCCCGCCCCATCAATCTAGTCACGCTCCATCGCCGCCGCAATGGCCTCCGCGCGCTCCGCGATGGTCTCGACGCGTTGCTCGCGCCGGAGGTTCAGGCTGCGCGCCTGCTCACCCTCGGCCAGCGCGTCGTGGGTGCCGGACGGCAGCTTCTCGGCCGCCAGGTCGTGCAGCTCGTCGGCCATCAGGAGGGCGGCCAGCACCAGCAGCCGCGCCTCGCCGCTCTGTCCGCCGATCGCTTTGATGCGGTCGATGCGCCGCTCGATCTGCCCCGCCATCGACTGCAGGTGCCGTTCCTGCCCGTCCTCGCAGCCGACCGCATAGGCGTAGCCGTTGATCCGGATGGTGATCTGCGCCATCGCCGCCTCCGTCAGACAGGATCGATGCCGGCATCCGGCGGCGCCGACAGGGGCGAGGGATGGGGTGGTTCGCCGAGCGCCGCATGCACGGTGGCGATCAGCGCGTCCAGCCGGCTGGCCAGTGCCTGGGCTTCTGGAGGCGCCTGGCGCTCCGCCAATAGCGCTTCCAACTCGTATTGCGCGGTCTGGGCGGTAAGTTCAGCCACGCGGAGCTGGTCCTGTTGCCGGCCGGCGGCGGATGCGATCCGCAGCAACGCTGCCTCCAGCCGGGCGATCGCGGCACTGTCCGGGCTCGCCCCGCCCCCGCTCGTGTCATCCCCGGTCGGCCGGTCCTGCTGCGACTGGTCCTGCTGCGCCACCGGCATCCCGTCCTGCATCCGACGACCTTGACTGTCCGCCCGCGACTCCCTGAACGTCAAGCATGCCGACCGACCCCGCAACGCCCGGCAGGACGGCCACCACGGCGCCGGAAGCGGCGGTCCTGGTGCATGCCATGGCGCAGGCCAAGTTGGCGATCGACGCCGCCCGGCGCGCGGGGCGGTCCTCCCTGCTGCTGCTGTCGTCGGCCGACGCCGCCTGCCACATGGGCGCCGCCTGGTGGCTGGCGCTGGTGCGGCAG
>CAXUBN010000179.1:0-5432 GCA_964249255.1 uncultured Acetobacteraceae bacterium
GATCTTGTGGACGCCGTCCAGCAACGGACCGAACCCCGCCACGACCGTCGGCGTCACCAGGATCGAGCGGCGTTCCGACTCGATGAAGGTCGCGTCCGCGTTTCGCACGAACCATTGGTTCCGCGCGAAGACCCAGACCGCGAGTCCCTCCGCCTCCAGTGCCGCGGCCGCGGATCCCGCCGCGTCGCGGTCGAGCGTCAGCTCCAGCAGCACCTCGTCTTGCGGCGACAGGATGACGCCGCCGTTGAACCCGGCACGCGGCGTCTCGAGCCGCAACGGCTCGATCAGCACGTCCAGCCCGGCCGGCGCGCGGGCGCTGACCAGGGCAAGCGCGACCCCGGCCCGGCGCAGCGCCTGCGCCGCCTGGATCGTGGACGGGGCCAGGCTCCGATCCGAGCCGACCAGCGTGCCGTCCACGTCGGTCACCAGCAGGCGGATCGGGGCGCCCGTCATCGGGTGCGCGACTTCAGCGGCAGGGTGCGCATCGCCTCGGCCGTGGAGGCGAAGTCGCGGATGCCGTGGTCCGAGCCCAGGCCGCCGGCGACCAGGGCGCCGCAGGTGCTGCCGAAGCGCGCCGCCTGCTCGATGTCCCAGCCGCGATGCAGGGCCGCGATCATGCCGCCGCTGAAGGCGTCGCCGCAGCCGGTGGTGTCGACCACGCGGATGTCGTGCGCCGGCAGGGTGAAGCGGGTGTGGCCGTCGGACACGAAGCAGCCGTCGCCGCCCATGGTGAGCACGCAGACGCGCACGCCGAGATCGTGGAAGTGGCGGGCCGCGTCCGCCGGATCGGCATGGCCGCACAGCGCCGCCGCTTCCTCGATGGAGGGGATGAAGTAGTCCACGTGCTGCATCGCCGGCGCGATCTTCCCCATCAGCGCGCCGTCGGCAAAGATCAGGTCGAAGGTGGTGATGCAGCCGGCCCGTTTCGCGGCGGCCAGCAGGGCGCGCGTCGGCTCGCCGTCCATTCGGGTCAGCATGCCGTTGCCGCCCATGTGCAGGAAGCGCGCGTCGAGCACGGTCGGATAATCGGCCTCGTCCAGGAGCAGCACCTCGGACGAGCCGCGCACGTGCTGGCACGGACGGTCGCCGTTCGGTCGCACGGTCAGGATCGAGGCCGCCGTGTGCACGCCCGGATGACGCTGCATGGCGTGGGTGGAGATGCCGAACCCTTCAAGCGTGGACAGCACGAAGCGGCCCTTCTCGTCCTCGCCCACCGCGCCGACCGCGAGCGCGTTCATACCGAGCTTGGCGCAGTCCACCACCGTGCCGCCGGCCGTGCCGGCGACGGTCAGCCTGATCTCGTCGATGAAGTTGGCGTTGCCGCCCTCGGGGATCGTTGTGATGGGCCGGCCGAGCACGTCGATGCAGTAGAGCCCGACGACGCTCACGTCGTAGCCGGGCGACCGGGCGTCCTCAGCCATGCGCGGGTGTCCCACTCCCTGGCGAACGGGCGACCGAACGCGGTGCCCGGCCCTCCCGTTCCGTTCCGTCCGACCCGCACCCCCGCGATGAAAGCGCCATCGGCTAGCGCAGCATCGCGGCGACGTTGCCGCCGTCGACGGTGATGATGTTTCCGGTGGTTCGTTCCAGCAGGGCGGAGGCCACGAAGGCCTGCGCCACGTCATCCGCGCGCACCTCCTGGTGCAGCAGGTTGCCGCGCAGGTAGGTGTCCTGGTCGACGCCGCGCGCCGCCGCGCGCTCCTGGATCATCGACGGCGACAGCAGGCCCGAGCGGATGCGATCGGGGTTGACGCCGTTGACGCGGATCCGGTCCCCCCCGTGCTCGAGGGCGTACTGGCGCAGCAGGGCGAGCAGGGCTGCCTTCGCCGTGCCGTAGGCGCCGAACGCGGCACCCGGATTGATCGCCTGCTTGGACACGTTGAACAGCAGGACGCCGCCCTGCCGCTGCAGGCGCATGACGCGGATCGCGGCGCGCGCGACGGACTGGTGCGCGAAGAAGTTGAGCTCGAAGCTCCGCCGCAGCACGTCGTCGTCCAGCTCGGCCAGCGTGCCGTGCTCGGCGCTGCCGGCGTTGGAGACGACGATGTCGATGCCGCCGAAATGCGCCGCGACCCGGTCGAAGGCGGCATCGACCGTCGACGGCTCGGTGAGATCGCAGGCCAGCGCCAGGGCGCCGCCGCCGATGGTGGCGCAGGTCGCGGCGGCGGCGGCGCCATCGAGATCGAGCACGGCGACCTCGGCCCCCTGCGCCGCGAATGCCTTGGCCGTCGCGGCGCCGATCGCACCGCCGCCTCCGGTCACCAGCACCACTTGGCGCATCAGCGGCCGTTCCGCCGCCTTGCCGAGCTTGGCCTGCTCGAGCGACCAGTACTCCATGTCGAAATGGTCTGCCTCGGTGATGGAGCCGAAACGACCGACCGCCTCGGCATCGAGGATGGCATCGACCAGGGCTTCGGCCACGTCCGCCGCCACGGCCGCCTCGGCGGCGTTCCGTCCGACGCCGACGAGCCCGAGGCCGGGGATCAGGAACACGCGGGGCAGCGGGTCGAGCTGCCGGCATCCGCCCCCGACGCGGGCATTGTTGCAGGCGAAGTAGCCGTCATACCAACCGATGAAGTCGTCGATCGCGACGCGGACGGCGGTTCTCCATCCCGCTTGGTCGCCGGCATCGGCGGCGGGCAGCAGGCACGGCCTCGACTTGATCCGGATGACCTGCTCGGGCGTCGCGACACCGCGCAGGGCGTGGTCGTGAAGCGCCTCGCCGTCGACGAAGCGGCGGATCCGGTCGCCCTGCCGCAGGCAGAGCAGCCATCGGGCGGCGGCCCGCCCCGAGGCCGCCTCGGCGAGAACGCCGCGCAGCACGGGAAGAAGCAGCCCTGGGGCAGGCTGGCTTGCCGGCAGGCGCACCGCATGGAATGCCGGACCGGGACGGGTGTTCGCCGCGACGAACGCTTCGGCCTCGTCGACGAGCCGGATCATCAGCTCGTAGGAGGTGCGTGCCTCCTCGGCGAAGGAGAAGATGCCGTGGTTGGCCAGGAGCAGCCCTTCTACCGAGGGGTCCCGCTCGTAGATCCCGGCCGCGAGCCGGGCGAGCCTGAAGCCCGGCATGACGTAGGGAACCACCGCCACGCGCCCGCCCCAGACCTCGCGGCAGACCGCATCCAGCCCAGGCAGCGCCGCGACCGCGGTCGAGGTGACGGAATGGGTGTGGTCGACGAACTTGTGCGGCAGGAAGGCGTGCAGCAGGGTTTCCACCGACGGATTGGGGGCCGCGGTGTCGAGCAGGTTCTGGCGCTGCGCGTTGACCATGTCCTCGTCGGACAGGGCGTCGAGCTGGCGGAGCCTGTGCAGGGGCTCGAGCAGCACGGCGGGATGCCCGTCCGGCTCGATGGTGCCGAGATCCCTTCCGCTTCCCTTGATGCAGATGACCCGCCTCGGGATCCCGAAGAGGTCGGGCATCGTGATCTTGACGGACGTGTTGCCGCCGCCGTGCATCACCAGGCGCGGGACCCGCCCGAGCAACCGGGCGCTGTAGGTCCGGATCGCCAGGTCGGGATCCACGCCGCGGGCCACGTAATGGGATACGACCCGTTGTGCGTCCTCGTCGGACCAGAGGCTCTGCATGATGTCCCTCCGATCACGCCCGAAGGGATATTCGTGTCGGCAGCCCAACGCTAGGAGTCGTCCTGACATCTGTCAAAAATATTTTTACAAAAGTCGATAATGCTGCGCCGCGCAAACGGGAGGGGATCGCCGTGTCGGGAACCGCGAGAAGACGGCAGGCCGCAACGCCTTCGGAGTTCGGCGGCAACGCGATGGTCTGGGCCGCCTGGCTCTACTACGAGGACCGGATGACGCAGGACGAGATCGCCCAGCGCATGGGCATCTCGCGCCCCAGCGTCAACAACCTCCTGCAGACTGCGCGGGAGGAGGGCGTGGTCACCATCGCGGTGGTGCCCGATCATCTCCGTGCGGTCGGCCTCGCCCGACAGTTGCGCGATCGTTACGGGATCGCCGATTGCCTGGTGATACCGGACGATCAAGGGCGACGCCCGGACCATGTCAGGGTGGGTGAGGCCGGGGCTCGGCTGCTGTCGGAACGGATGCGTCCGGACGACGTGCTGGGGGTTTCCTGGGGCCGGACCGTGCTCAGCCTGTCCAAGGCGCTGGCGGCCACGCACCTTCCGGGCGTTTCGGTGGTGCAGGTGACCGGCAGCGCGATCGGCACGTACGCCTTTTCCGCCGAGCTCTGCACCTCGAACATCGCGAACCGGATCGGTGGACGCTGCGTCTACCTGCATGCGCCGGGCCTGGTATCGCGGCCGGCCGTCAAGCGGGTGCTGATGCGGGAGCCCTCGCTGATCGAGCAGTTCCACATCATCGGCAGCTGCAACCGCATGGTCTTCGGCGTGGGAACCGTGGGTCGGTCATCGACCGCGTTCGAGAGCGGCTTCCTACCTCCGGACGAGGCGCATCCCTACATCGCCCGCGGTGCGGTCGCGGTCCTCGCCGGACGGTTCCTGGATGCGGACGGTAACGCGGTGCGCGGGCCGCTGGACGACCGGCTGATCGGCATCACGTTGGATGCGATCAGGTCGATCCCGGATCGGATCTGCGTCGCGGTGGGTGTCGAGAAGGCGGACGCGATCAGGGCCACGCTGACCGGCGGCTTCGCGACCACGCTGGTGACGGACCAGGCGACGGCCGCGCATCTCCTCGCGGGCTGGGACAAGGCCGATCCCTAGCCCAACCGTCGCGCCAGACCGTGGCACCGGGGCTTCCCCGATCACCAGGCCGTATAGCCGGCGTCGGCATGGACGATGCTGCCGGTCATCAGGCTGGCGGCGTCCGAGGCCAGGAAGTGCACCACCGATGCGACCTCGTGCGGCTGGCCCACGCGCCCCATCGGCGTGTTCGCCAGCCATTGGTCGTAGAGCGCCGGCTTGGCCATGCCGAAGCGGGTGAGCGGCGTCTCGATGAAGGTGGGCGCCACCGCGTTCACCCGCACGCCGCGCCCCGCCCATTCGGTGGCGAGCGACCGGGTCAGCTGATGGACGCCCGCCTTGGACGCGTTGTAGGCCGCCTGCTCCTGCGGCCGCATCACCACGGAGCCCGCCATCGAGCCGATGGTGACGATCGCGCCGCGCCCCTGGTCCAGCATGATCCGGCCGACCGCGCGGCAGCAGCGGAACACCCCGTTCAGGTTGACGTCGATCTGGCGCAGCCAGCGTTCGTCGTCGAGGTCCTCCGCCCTGACCTCCGAGATCACGATCCCGGCGTTGCAGACCAGCACGTCGATCGCGCCCAGCCGCCGATGGACGTCATCGACCGCCTCGGCGACGTTCGCGGTACGGGTGACGTCCATCACGACGCCGCTGGCCACGCCGCCGCTCTCCCGGATCGCCGATGCGCCCGCCTCGGCCAGCGGCCCGTCGAGGTCGGCCACCACCACGTGGGCGCCGGCCTCGGCC
>CAXUBN010000180.1:0-5426 GCA_964249255.1 uncultured Acetobacteraceae bacterium
CGCCGAAGCCGTAGAAACGCAGCAGCCAGTCGGCCTGGTAGAGCCGGTGCTCGCGGAGCAGCGGCGCTGGCCGCAGCGGTAGCGCCGCGGAGGCGTCGGGGATCGGGCTGAACGCCGAGTAGTAGACCCGGCGCAGGCCGTAGGCGCCGTACAGGTTGCTGCTCATGCGCAGGATGGCGCGGTCCGGACTCGGGTCGGCGCCGACGATCACCTGCGTGCTCTGCCCGGCCGGCGCGAACCGGGGTGGCCGGGCGGCGCCGGGCCGGGTCCGCTCGCGCGCGGCGTCGATGCCCTGCCGCATCCGGCCCATCGAGCGCCGGATGCCGCCCATGTCCTTTTCCGGCGCGTAGTCCTTCAACGCCGCCTCGGTCGGCAGCTCGACGTTGATCGACAGCCGGTCGGCCCAGCGGCCGGCCTCCTCCAGCAGCAGGGGATCGGCGTCGGGGATCGTCTTGAGGTGGATGTAGCCGCGGAACTGGTGGTCGACGCGAAGCGTGCGGGCAACGCCGATCACCTGCTCCATGGTGTAGTCGGGCGAGCGGATGATGCCCGACGACAGGAACAGTCCCTCGATGCAGTTGCGCCGGTAGAAGCCCAGCGTCAGCTGCACCACCTCGTCCACCGTGAACCGCGCCCGCCGCACCGACGAGGATGCCCGGTTGATGCAGTAGGCGCACTCGTACAGGCAGAAGTTGGTCAGCAGCACCTTGAGCAGCGAGATGCAGCGGCCGTCCGGCGCGTAGGCGTGGCAGATGCCCATGCCCTCGGTGGAGCCGATGCCCTTGGCCTGACCCCGGCTGTCGCGGTTCTCGGTGCCGCTGGACGCGCAGGACGCGTCGTACTTGGCCGCGTCCGCCAGGATCTCGAGCTTGGCCAGCAGGTCCATCCGCCACACCCCCGTTCGCGTCGGACCGGTGCGGCCCCGTCAGGCCCGGCCGGGCCCCGCGAACAGATGGTGATCGTCGGCGCCGCTGTCAGCGCCGCGACGCCTGATCCGTGTCAGTTCCGTCATGAAACACGACCCCCGTCGCCGGGGGCCGGGATCAGGTGCGGTCGTTGCCGCCATTGCTGCCGGTGCCGGTGCCGCTGCCGCCGTCCAGCAGCTGCTCCGGCACGTGGATGCGGGTCACCTTCCACTGCCACTTCTCGATGCGCATCGTCACCACCACCGGCGGCGCGTCGGCATCGGGGGACAGCCGGATCGCGGCCTCGAACTCGGTGGGCGATACGAAGCCGATCCGCCGCACGCGGCCCAGCATGGATGGGCCGGGCCGGTCGCCGCGCTCGGCGGCCCCGTGCGACAGCATCGCCACTAGGTGCTCGGGCGTCATGACGTCGTCCACCACGTGCGAGACGATGGTGGTCGCGAACGTGGACCCGAACTCCGGCAGGTCGTCCCCGGTGGTGGCGCTTGCCTGCCGGACGCTCGCTTGCCGGACGCTGGCCAGGCTGACCGCCGCCCCGTCGGCCGGCGTCCCTGCGCCGAGATCCGCCTTGAGCCCGTCGCGGACCCCGCGCCAGTCCAGCGCGGTGCGCAGCGCCCGCACGTCGTTGCGCTGCAGCGCCGATGCTGTGGACCACAGCGTCACCAGCGGCGAGGCGGCATACGTCGCCAGCGCCAGGGCGAGGCATGCGGCGGACGGGGCGAGGGCGCCAAGCGAACGGCGAGCGAAGCGGACCGACATCATGCGTGCCCTTGTGCCCCGTCGGGGTTGTGCGGTGCCCTGCGCGGGCCCGATGCTGCGCACTATCTTCTTTCGCGGTGCGCAGGGTCAAGGCGGATCACGACCAACCGCGAGCCGATCTTCAATCTGTCGCAACGGCCGCTCGATCATGGGGGCCGGGGGTGAATCCAACGTGAATGGGACGCCCATGGATCTCGACTTCTCCGAGGACGAGGTGGTGCGCTACTCGCGCCACATCCTGTTGGGCGAGGTCGGCGGCATCGGCCAGGCGCGGCTGCGCGCGGCGCGCGTGCTGATCGTCGGCGCCGGCGGGCTGGGCGCGCCGTTGGCGCTCTACCTGGCCGCCGCCGGCATCGGCACGATCGGCCTGGTGGACGACGACCGGGTCGAGCTGTCCAACCTGCAGCGCCAGGTGGTGCACGGCACCTCGCGGATCGGCCAGCACAAGGTAGGCTCCGCCGCCGTGGCGCTCGGCGAGCTCAACCCGCTGGTGCGGGTGCGCCAGCATCCGCTGCGGCTCGCTGCCGGCAACATCGCGGGGCTGATCGAGGGGTACGACTTGGTCTGCGATGGCAGCGACAACTTCGCCACCCGCTACCTGCTGGCGGACGCCTGCGCCCTGGGTCGGCGCACGCTGGTCTCGGCATCGGTGTCGCGCTTCGACGGCCAGCTCTCAGTGTTCAAGCCGCATCGGGGTGGCCCGTGCTACCGCTGCCTGTATCCGGTGCCCCCGGCGGAGGGAGTGGTGCCGAACTGCGCGGAGGCGGGCGTGCTCGGGGCCGTCACCGGCGTCATGGGCACGCTGCAGGCGACCGAGGCGATCAAGGAGGTGCTGGAACTGGGCGAAAGCCTGTCCGGCCGCGTGCTGGCCTGGGACGCCCTGTCGATGCGCTTCCATACGATCCGGCTGCGACCCGACCCGGACTGCCCGCTGTGCGGCCCGAACCCACGCATTCGCGACCTGTCCGCACATGGTTGAGCCGTCGCTCGGCATCCTGCTGCTGAGCGGCGCGTTCCGGCGTGCCCATTACGCGCTGGTGCTGGCCGCCGGCGCCGCCGCGATGGACCGCCGGGTGACGTTGTTCGCGGCCGATGCCGGCCTCCACGCGCTCTGCCATGATTGGTCGGGCCTCCTCGGCAGCGAGGACGACGCCCTCCTGCGCGAGCGCGGCGTGGCCGGGTTCGTGGCGCTGCGCGACACCCTGACGCCGCTGGGCGTCCGGCTGCTCGCCTGCGAGGCCGCCCTGCGCGCGATGGCGCTTCCCGTCGACCACCTGCTGCCCGAGGTCGAGCGGGCCGGCGTGCCGACCTTCCTGGCCGCCGTGGGGCAGGGCCAGATGCTGTCGATCTGAACGATCCGTCGCCGTTGCCGGCCCCTTGCGCCCCTTGCCCTCCGGCATCCCGCTTGGCACGGAGGGCAGATGTCCGCCCCCGCCTCACGCCGCTTCATGCTGTGCGCCGTTTCGGTCGCCGCGACGCTGTCGATGTCCTGTGCGGCCCTGGCCGACCCGGAGCCCGTTCGCCACCATCCGGTGCACCGCGCGGTCGAGCGCGTCCACGCGGCGCTCAAGCGGCTGGCGGCACATCCGGCCCGCGCCGGGCATCCGGTATCCGCTGCCCGGCATGCCCCGGTGCCGCCCCCGGCGGCGGTCGCCGCGGCGCCTCCGGTTCCCCCCGTCGTGGTTCCCCCGGCGCTGCCTCGGGGCACCAGCACCGGCCTGCCGTTGCCGCGCTTCGCCGCGCTGCGGGCCGACTCCGTCTACCTGCGCCGCGGGCCCGGCTCCCGTTATCCGATCGAGTGGGTCTACAAGCGCCGCGACCTGCCGGTGAAGATCGAGCGCGAGTTCGACGTGTGGCGCCTGATCGAGGATCCCGATGGCATCAAGGGTTGGGTGCACCAGGCGACCCTGGTCGGCACCCGCAGCTTCGTCATCCCGGACCCGGCTCCCGATGCCACTGCCGGAGCTGTCGCCGCCCCGGCGGTGGGGTCCGCCACCGGGGCCGGTGGTTCCGCGGTGCCGGATCCCGGACCACCTGGTAGCCTGGTGCTGCGGGCCGCGCCGCAGCCCGATGCCGCTCCGGTGGCGGTGCTGGAGCCGGGCGTGATCGGTCGCCTGCGCGTTTGCGCCGCCGGGGCCGGCTGGTGCCGGGTCACGGTGAGGGATTATGCCGGGTGGCTGCCGCGACAGGCTGTCTGGGGCCTGCTGCCGGACGAGGCGATCCCGTCGCCCTAATGTCCGGCCCGGTGCCTCGCCCTTGCGCTCGCCGCGATGCCGGTTTGCCGCCGCGCCGTGGCGGTCGCATGGTGCTGCCGCCGCATGCGCAGGAGGCTGTCTTGTCGAGCGTCGTTTCGCCGGGTCTGAGGTCCGGCCGGGGTGAGCAGGGCCCCGGAAGCCGTCCCGAGTCGTTCGGGGACGACGTTTCCGGGCGCATGATCACCCGGCGCACCAAGATCATCGCCACCCTGGGACCCGCTAGCGACGGCGAGAACCGCATTGAGGCGCTGGCGCGGGCGGGCGCCGACCTGTTCCGCATCAACTTCTCGCACGGCACGCACCGCGACCATGCCAACCGCATCGCCGCCGTGCGCGTGGTGGAGGAGCGCTGCGGCCGGCCGCTTGGCATCCTGGCCGACCTGCAGGGCCCCAAGCTGCGCGTCGGCGACTTCGCCGACGGCCGCGTGGCGCTGCTGCCGGGCGAGACACTGACACTCGATCTCGATCCCACCCCCGGCGATGCGCGCCGCGTGCAGCTGCCGCACCCGGAGATCATCCAGGCCGCCCGGGCCGGCGCGGTGCTGCTGCTGGACGATGGCCGGCTGCGGCTGCGCGTCACCGCCCGCCACGACGACCGGCTGGAAACCGAGGTGGTCACCGGCGGCATCCTGTCCGACCACAAGGGCCTCAACGTGCCCGACATGGAGCTGCCGATCCCGGCGCTGACGGTCAAGGACCGCGCCGACCTCGCCTTCGCGCTGGAACACGGCGTCGACTTCATCGGGCTGTCGTTCGTGCAGCGGCCGGAGGACGTGGCCGAGGCGCGCGCGATCATCGCCGGCCGCGCCTGGATCATGACCAAGGTCGAGAAGCCGCAGGCGTTGCAGAACCTGGATGCGATCTTGGCGCTGTCGGACGCGGTGATGGTGGCGCGCGGAGACCTCGGCGTGGAGCTGCCGCCCGAGCGGGTGCCGCTGGAACAGAAGCGCATCGTGCGTGCCGCCCGTGCCCGCGGCCTGCCGGTGGTGGTGGCCACCCAGATGCTGGAAAGCATGATGGTGGCCGCGGCGCCGACCCGCGCCGAGGCGTCCGACGTGGCCGCCGCGGTGTTCGATGGCGCCGACGCGGTGATGCTGTCGGGCGAGACCGCGGCCGGCCTGTATCCGGTCGAGGCAGCCTCGATCATGCGGCGGATCATCGTCGAGGTGGAGGCGGACGAGGGCTGGCGGGGGCTCCAGGAGGCGACCCGGCCGGCGCCGGAGCGGTCCACCTCGGATGCGATCGCATTCGCGGCGCAGCAGGTGGCGCAGACCATCGGGGCTGCCGCGATCGTCGCCTACACCCTGTCCGGCCGCAGCGCGGTGCGGATCTCGCGCGAGCGGCCGGCCTGCCCGGTGCTGGGCATCGCCGGCAACCTCCAGGCCGCGCGGCGGCTGTCCGTGGCCTGGGGGGTGCGGGCGGTGGCCCTGGACCAGAGCGAACCCAACGAAACGATCGAGCACGTGGTCGAGGCCGCGGTCGAGGT
>CAXUBN010000181.1:0-5423 GCA_964249255.1 uncultured Acetobacteraceae bacterium
CCTCCAGCTGGAACATCAGCGTCAGCCGCTCCCAGCTCGCAGCCTGGCGCAGCAGGCCCACCAGCAGCGGCGTGCCGACGTTGTAGGGCAGGTTGGCGACCACCTGCCGCGGCGCCGGCACCAGCGCCGCCAGGTCCTGCCGGGTGGCGTCGGCCTCGATCAGAAGCAGCCGCGCCGGGTCGTGCAGGCGCAGCTCGGCGATGGCGCCGACCGCGCGGCGGTCGATCTCGATCGCGGTGACGCTGGCCGCCTCCGTCGCCAGCAAAGCCCGGGTGAGGCCGCCCGGCCCCGGTCCCACCTCGACCACGTGCCGGCCGCGGAGGTCGCCGGCCAGGGCCGCGATGCGGGCGATCAGCGTCGGATCGAGCAGGAAGTGCTGGCCCAGCGACTTGCGGGCATCAAGCCCGTGGCGGGCGATGACGTCGCGCAGCGGGGGCAGGGAGGACCTGGCGCCCTGCCCCGGGGTCTCGGGATCGAGGCCCGGGGCCGTCCCGGCTGGCACGCCCGCGCGTGGCGCCGCTGGCCCTAGCTGTTGCCCCGCATGTCGATCACCGCCCGCCGGTGCAGGTCGCGGTTGAGCTGGCGCGAGACCATCTCGACGCGGTCGCTCAGCAGCTGGTCGGCGATCTGCTCGGTGTCGAGGTCGGCCAGGTTCTTCTCCGAGCGCGAGCAGACCATGATCACGTCGATGCCGTCGCCCGACACCAGCGGATGGCTGGGCTGGTTCACCGCCAGCGGCTCCAGCACGTGCGCCATCTGCGGGTTGAGCCGATCGAGCTGCACGGTGCCGGGATCGCTCGGCCGCTTCTCGCCGAAGCCCTTGTTGGCGGCGGCGATCTCGTCGCAGCTATGCGCGGACTTGGACAGCGCCAGCGCCCGGGCCAGGGCCGCCTGCTGCTGCGGGGTCGGCGCCTGCGGGTTGAGCGGCTGGTCGAACGACACGAAGGCCTGGCGCAGGTCGACCACGGTGGTCATCTGCCGCCCGACCTGGCGCCGCCCGGCGAGTGTCACGATCTCGTAGCCGCCGGCGACCCGGATCGGGTCGCTGATGGCGCCCACCGGCATCCGGCCCGCGATCGAGGCCACCTGCGGGTCGAGCGTGTCGGCCTGCACCCAGCCGAGCGAGCCGCCGTCGAGCGCGGTCTGGCTTTGGCTGAACTGGGCGGCGACGATCGGGAACGGGGCGCCCTCGTGCAGCTGCTGGATCACCGTGTTGGCGAACCGGAGCGCGTCGCCGTTGTTCTTCGGGTCCTCGACCGGCACGAAGATCTCGCTGAGCTGATACTCCGGCTCGCCGCTGGTGCGCTTCAGGCTGTCCTGGCGCTGGCGGATGTCGGCGGCCGTGACGTGGGCGCGGTCGCCCAGCTGCTCGCGCAGCACGCTGCTCCAGGCCAGCTGCACCCGGATCTGGTCGATCAGCGTGGTCAGCGACACCCCGTCCTGGCCCAGCCGGTCGTGCAGCGCGTTCTTGGGCATGTTGTTGCGGCTCTCGATGCCGTCGATCGACTTGGCGATCTGCTCGGTCGGCACGTTGATGTGGCGCTGCTGGATCTCCTGCATGCGCAGCCGCTCGTCGATCAGCTGCCGGGTGATCTGCGGCCGCAGCCGGTTCAGCACGTCGCCGCTGATCGGCAGCCCGGTCGAGAGCGCGAACAGCCGGCCGCGATCCTCGACGTCGCGGTGCGTGATCGGCTGGCCGTTCACCACCACCACGATCTCGTCCTGCGACTGGCCCGCCGCGGTCGCCTTGGCCGGGGTCCCCACCGGGCCGGCGGCATCGCCGCCGGCGGGCTTTCCCGACCCGTCCGAAGCGGCAGCCTGCCGGTGGTGGCGATGCTGCTGGGCCAGCGCCGGCCCCGTGGAGGCTCCCGCGACGGCGAGGACCGCCAGCGCCGGAAGGGTGATGCGCTTGAAGCTCATGAGGAACCCTGGTGTTGCTTGCCGCGACGGGGGCGGTTCTAGCCGTTGATCGGAAAGGTGCCGAGCGTCTTGAAGGTGACGGTGAACAGGATGGAGGTGTCGCCGCTGTCGCCGTTGATGGTGGTGTAGCGCCGGTTGAGCGAGGCGTCGAAGATGAAGCAGTCGTTGGTGTAGGACACGTCGCCGCCCAGCGCCACGAACTGGTTGGTGGCGAGGTCGCGCCGGCCGTAGGCGCTGACGCGGTAGCCCTTGTAGGTGCTGGACACCCCCAGCGTCGCCTCGTTGGTCGGCACGAAGAAGGCCGCCGCCGGTCCCGCCGGCGCGAACGGGTTCTGGTTGTAGTAGTAGTAGTAGCTGCGCGAGTTGTACACGTAGCCGCCCGACACGCTGAACAGCGGCACGCCGGCGGTGGTGAGCGCATCGGCGAAGCGGGTCTGGCCGGTCTCGTGGTCGAGGCGGTCGCGGACGGTGAGGTCGAGCCAGCGGGTCGGCACGAAGGACACCCGGCCGACGATGTCGGACGCGCGGGTCGACAGGCCGGTGTCGGGCAGCTGGTTCCGGTCGACGTGCTCCTGGTAGCTCTCGCCGATCAGGGCGTCGATCTGGTGTCCGTTGAACGACCAGTTGCCGTGCACGCCGACGTTGGCGCGCAGCCCCCCGTCGAGCCGGTCCACGCCCTCGTGGCGGTTGATCGAGAACAGCGTGGTGTCGGTGAACTCGTAGTCGAGGCTGTCCTCGTTGGGCCGGTTGCGGGTGGAGCTGTTGCCCGAGTTGGGGGCGGCGATCACCTGCACGATCGGCTCCACGATCGCCGAGCCGTTCCGCAGCGTCTTCAGGAACGGCCAGCGCATCTTGACCGCGACCGTGGGCAGCGCTTCCCCGGTGGTGGTCGCGTTCACCGTGCCGTAGTTCGGCAGGAGGTCAAGCTTAGTCGCCTTGTACACCTCGGAGTCGAGGTGCAGGGTCACGTCGTAGAGCTGGCCGAGCGCGTTGCGGAACGGCCGGTCGTAGTTCAGCCCGAGCTGCAGCCGCTGGTCGGAGGTGCCGTTCGGCCGGTAGATGTTGAAGTCGGTGGTGTAGAGCGACGTGCGGCCGCCGATCGCGTCCGGCGCGCCGGTGAAGGTGTAGGTGTAGCGCGGCAGCACGAAGGGCAGCTCGCTGGAGTTGATGACGCCGGCGTTCAGCCCCTGGAAGAAGGTGCCGTCGATGCGCGAATAGGCGCCGACGCCGAAGCCCTCCGCATACACGCTGCTGGTCAGCACGTCCGCGCCGTAGCCGGTGATGCGGTAGTCGCGCAGGTAGTTGGCGGAGCTGGCCAGGTTGATGTCGGCGCCGTAGCGCCAGTACTGGTTCAGGTTGAACACGGCGTGCGCGTACACGTAGCCCTGCACGCCCTTGTCGTTGACCGGCGCCACGACGTTCCCGTTGTCGACGAAGCCCGGCGTGTCGGTGGTGTCGTAGGCGATGGCGCCGGTGATGCGCAGCAGCCCGGTGTTGAAGCGCTGCCGGTAGAGGGCGGTCAGCTGCGGCCCGGTCTTGCTCGACACCAGCGGCACGGCGGTGAGATCGGAGTCGCCGTTGATGGCCCAGAAGTAGGGGGCCGTGACGTAGGTGCCGAGGTGCTTGTCGCTGGGCGACAGCTGGCCCAGCAGGAAGCCGCTCTGCCGCTTCACCGACGGGTCGGGCGTGGAGAAGAACGGCAGGTAGAACACCGGCAGCCCGAACAGGTCGAGATACACGTCGCGATATTCGAGCCGCTTGTGCTCCAGGTCGTCGGTGGCGTCGTAGGCCCGGAGCTGCCAGAACGGCGGCTGCTCGGGATGCTGCGCGCAGATCTTGCAGGACGTGTAGACCGCCCGCGACAGGTCGTTGACGTGGCCGTCGGTGCGGCGCGAGCCGTTGGCGGCCAGCTTCCCGTTGGCGGCCAGCAGGACCCGCATGTTGGTCATGACGCCCTCCCGCAGGCCCTGGGTCAGCTCGGCGTAATCCGCGAACACCACCTGGCCGTCCGGCTCCAGGATCGCCACGTGGCCGGTGGCGGCGGCGACGTTGGTGTTGCGGTCGAAGGTGACGGTGTCGGCGCGCAGCACGTGGTCGTTCTGCCAGATCTCGACGTGGCCGCTCCAGGTGACCAGCGCGGCCTTGCTGTCGTAGCTGACGGTGTCGGCCCGGAACGTCACCGGCTCGTTGCGGGACAGCGGCGCCCCCTTGCCCGCGCCCAGGCCCGGCAGCGAGATCTGCGCCAGCGCCGCGCCGAACGGGGTGACGCCCAAGGGGACGATGCCCAGCGCGCAGAGGAGGGCCAAGCCCGGACGAGCAACGCGGCGGGCGACGTGGCGGCGCATCAGCCGTCCTCCAGGTGCAGAAGCAGGGCGACCGCCAGCAGCAGGCCGGCGCCGGCCGGCGCCCAGGCGGCCATGACCGGCGGCAGCGCGCCCGATTGGCCGAACTGCTCGGCGATCTTGGACACGGTGAACAGGGCGAACCCGGCCGCGACGCCGCTGCCGATCATGCGGGCGACCCCGCCGCGCCGCACCGGCCGCATCGAGAACCCGGCCGAGACCAGCGCCATGGTGCCGGCCAGCAGCGGCAGCGCCAGCAGCGCCTGGAAGTGCAGCCGGTGGCGGATGGAGGAAAAGCCCGAACGGTCCAGGAGCGCGATGAAGCCGGGCAGGGTCCAGACCGAGAAGGTGTCCGGGGCCGCGAAGCTCTGCTGCACGCGGTCCACCGTGAGGTCGGTGGGCAGGCGCAGGGTGCCGGCGCGCCCCGGCAGGTGGTCGGGCGCGATCGTGGCCGCATCCCGGAACATCCAGCCTCCCGGCTCGAGCCGTCCCGAGCCGGCCTCGACCCGCAGCAGCAGCCGGTCCTGGGCGTCGAGGCGGAACACGCTGATGCCCGTGGCGTCCAGCGTGCCGCCCCGCACCATCACCGCGCGCGCGTGCAGGATCGCCACCCCGCCCGGCACCAGCCCCGCGTCGGACTGCCGCAGCCACAGCTGGCCGCCGGCGAGGTTCAGCAGGCCGCCGGAGTTGCGCAGGAACGCGTTGTCGAGCGCCTCCGCCCGCGCATAGGTGGCGGACGACAGCGGGCTCAGCAGCGCGGTGGCGCCGGTCCCCACCGCGAGCGCGCAGAACAACGGGGCGGCCAGGAACTGCCAGGCCGAGATGCCGGCGGCGCGCGCCACGATCAGCTCCGACGAGCGCGTCAGCCGCCAGAAGCAGACGATGCCGCCCAGCAGCACGCCGAACGGCAGGATCTGGATGCAGAAGTAGGGCAGGTGCAGGGCGGCGATCTCGACCGCGAGGCTGGCCGGCACGTCGGGCCGGGTGGCGGCGCGGCGCAGCAGGTCGATGAAGTCGAACAACGACACCAGCCCGGTCAGCGCCGCGATCAGCGCCAGCACCGACAGGGTGAACTGGCGCGCGATGTAGAACGACAGGGTGGCGGCGACCGGCATGGGAACGGTGGCCTCACGCCGCCACGGACGCGCGCCGGTGCCGGAC
>CAXUBN010000182.1:0-5396 GCA_964249255.1 uncultured Acetobacteraceae bacterium
CCGCCGGACCCGCGCGCGGTGGTGCCGCTGCTGCTGGCGGCGCTGCGGCGGTGGTCCGCCATCCTCGGGCGGGACGGGTTCGAGCCGATCCGGCTCGCCTGGATCGACCGCGCCCATCCGGCCGGCACGCCGCTTGCGGTCCGGACCCGGGACGTGCAGACAGACGGGCTGTTCGCGGGGCTCGACAGCGACGGCGCGCTGATGATGCGGAGCGGGCAGCGGACCCTGCGCTTCGAGACGGGCGAGATCCTCTTGCTGGGTGGACGCTGACCGCAATGCTGCTTGTGGTCGATGCCGGGAATACCAACATTGTGTTCGCGGTGCACGACGGTGTCGCTTGGCGCGGGATCTGGCGGATCTCGACCGACATCGGACGCACCTCGGACGAATATGCGGTCTGGCTGCTGGCCTTGCTCGCGCATGGCGGGCTAGAGCCGCGGCGGGTCGATCGGGTGGTAATCGGCACCGTGGTGCCGGCAGCCCTCTACAACCTGCGCCGGCTGAGCCGGGACTGGTTCCGCGTCGAGCCGCTGATCGCTACGATCGGACTCGACTGGGGTTTCCCCGTCCGACTCGATCAGCCGGGCGAGGTCGGCGTCGACCGGTTGCTGAACGGTTTGGCGGCCCACCGCATCCATGGCGGACCGCTGATCGTGATCGACTTTGGCACCGCGACCACGTTCGACGTGGTGGACGGCGCCGGCGCCTACAACGGCGGTGTGATCGCCCCGGGCGTCAACCTGTCGATCGAGGCGCTGCACCAGGCGGCCGCCCGGTTGCCGCGGATCGCGATCGGCCGGCCGAGGTCGGTGATCGGCCGCAGCACGGTCGCCGCCATGCGGTCGGGCATCTTCTGGGGCTATCTCGGCTTGGTCGAGGGCATCGTCGCCCGGATCAAGAGCGAGTTCGGTCAGCCGATGAAGGTCGTCGGCACCGGCGGCTTGGCGCCGCTGTTGGCCGAGGGCACCGACGTCATTGAACGGATCGATCCGGAGCTGACGCTCGAGGGTCTCCGAATTCTTGCGGGGCGTAATCCCCATCCCGTGCTGTCGAACGAACGTGGCAAACTGATCGAAGGCGACTGATGAGCGAGAAGAACACCGGCCTGATGTTCCTGCCCCTGGGCGGGACGGGCGAGATCGGCATGAACCTCAACCTGTACCGCTGCGACGACAGCTGGCTGGCGGTCGATTGCGGCATCGGCTTCGGCGGCGCCGACACGCCCGAGGCCGAGATCCTGCTGCCGGACCCCTCCTTCATCGTCGAGCGGCGCAAGGCCCTCATCGGGCTCGTGATCACCCATGCGCACGAGGACCACGTGGGCGCGGTGGCCCACCTGTGGCCGCAGCTGCGCTGCCCGGTCTACGCGACGCCGTTCGCGGCCGCCGTGCTGCGGCGCAAGCTGGGCGAGGCGCAGCTGCTGGGCCAGGTGCCGCTGCACGTGATCCCCACCGGCGGCAGCTTCGAGCTGCTGCCGTTCCGGCTGCAGTTCCTGCGCATGACGCATTCGGTGCCGGAAGCGCAGGCGCTGGTGCTGCGCACGCCGTACGGCACGGTACTGCACAGCGGCGACTGGAAGCTCGACGCGCACCCGCTGGTGGGTCCGCCCACGGACGAGGAAGGCTTCGCGGCCTTGGGACGCGAGGGCGTCCTGGCCATGGTGTGCGACAGCACCAATGCCATGGTCGAGGGGGAAAGCGGCTCGGAGGCGGAGGTCCGCCGCAACATGAGCTCGCTGGTGCGCAGCATCGACGGCCGCGTGGCGGTGACCTGCTTCGCCAGCAACGTGGCCCGGGTGGAAAGCATCGCGCTCGCCGCCGAGGACGCGGGGCGCTCGGTGGTGGTGGTGGGGCGATCCCTGCGCAACCTGGAGGTGGCGGCGCGCGAGTGCGGCTACCTGAAGAACGTACCGGACTTCCTGTCCGAGCAGGCGGCCGACGACATCCCCGACGACAACCTGCTGCTGATCGTGACCGGCAGCCAGGGCGAGCCGCGCAGCGCGCTGTCCCGCATCGCCGCCGACACCCATCAGAACATCTCGCTCGGGCAGGGTGACACCGTCATCTACTCGAGCCGGATGATCCCCGGCAACGAACGCGCGGTGATGGGGGTGCAGGATAGCCTGGTGCGGCGCGGCGTGCGCGTGCTGACCGACCGCGACCACAGCGTGCACGTGTCCGGCCACGCGGCGCGCGACGAGATCCGGCGCCTCTACGGACTCGTAAAGCCGCGCTACGCGGTGCCGACGCATGGCGAATGGCGCCACCTCACCGCCCATGCCGAGCTCGCGCGCGAGGAGGGCGTGACGCCGGTCCTGCTGGAGGACGGCGACATCCTCAACCTGTCGCCCGGGCGGGTCGAGGTGGTGGACAGCGCTCCGGTCGGCCGCCTGGCGCTGGACGGCAACCGGCTGCTGCCGATGACCGGCGGCGTGCTGTCGGCGCGCCGCAAGATGCTGTTCAACGGCATGGTGCTGGCCAGCCTGGTGGTGAATGGGGACGGCCGGCTGCTCGGCACGCCGAAGCTCAGCGCGCCGGGATTGTTCGATGCGGACGACGTCGAGGCGGGGCGGGTCGCCGACCTGTTCGCCGCCGGGCTGGCGGACATCCCGGCCGGCGTGCGGCAGGACGAGGACGGGTTCCGGGACGCGGCAAAGGCCGCGCTGCGACGGGCACTCGGTCGCAAGCTGCAGAAGCGGCCGCTGGTGGACGTGCATCTGATGCGGGTGTGAGGGTGGGCCGACGCTGCCGCTGATCAGGCGGCAGGCATCGGAACATCTGACCTGCACGGGCCTTGTGCATGACCGGCCAGATCGGCTTGTTTTCTTGTTCGTTCGACCCTTTTTCAGTGGACCCGGACCCCGGATCTGCAGATCATCATCGCCGGGGGCATTTTGGCCGCCCGTCGTGTGACTGTCGTTCGCTCCCTAAACTTGGCTCACGCGCTCGAACCGGGCGGCGTGGCCGTTTTTCTATTCCGTCGTCTCGGGTTTGTCATCACCGTTTCAGAATGAACGATGATTTTTTACTTGTGCGATGCGGCATGATGATCCGCCAGTTCTTGTGCGGCGCACAACCGGTGCACGTGTTCCACGACGCCCCGGTTTGATCTAGGGTCCGCCTCCCGCGCGCCCCCTGATCCCGTGAAGGCCGACACCCAAGATGCGCCTGTCCCGCAGCCTCGTGCCCACCCTGAAGGAAACGCCGGCGGAGGCGCAGATCGTCTCGCACCGCCTGATGCTGCGGGCGGGTCTGGTGCGGCAGACCGCGGCCGGAATCTACGCCTGGCTGCCAGCGGGTCTGCGCGTGCTCCGCAACATCGCCCAGGTCGTGCGCGAGGAGCAGGACGCGGTCGGCGCCCAGGAGGTGCTGATGCCCACCGTGCAGCCGGCCGAGCTGTGGCGCCGCAGCGGCCGCTACGACGCCTACGGTCCCGAGATGCTGCGGCTGCGCGACCGGCACGAGCGCGACCTGCTCTACGGGCCGACCAACGAGGAGATGATCACCGACCTGCTGGGCCAGGCGGCAAGCTCCTACCGGGCGCTGCCGCAGACGCTCTACCAGATCCAGTGGAAGTTCCGCGACGAGGTGCGGCCACGCTTCGGCGTGATGCGCGGCCGCGAGTTCCTGATGAAGGACGCCTACAGCTTCGACATGGATTACGATGGTGCGGTGGCGAGCTACCGGCGGATGATGCTGGCCTACCTGCGCACCTTCCAGCGGCTCGGCGTGCGGGCGATCCCGATGGTGGCCGACACCGGGCCGATCGGCGGCTCGCTCAGCCACGAGTTCATCGTGCTGGCGCCGACCGGCGAGAGCGGCGTGTTCTACGATGGCGCTCTGGAGGGGCAGGACTGGCTGTCGCAACCCGTCGACGTGTCGGATCACGCCTCGCTTGCCGAGTTCTTCCTCCGCGTAAACAACAACTACGCGGCGACCGATGAGAAACATGACCCCGCGGTATGGGATAAGGTGCCGCCCGAGCGTCGGCGCGAGGGACGGGGGATCGAGGTCGGGCACATCTTCTACTTCGGCACCAAGTACACCGAGTCGATGGGCGTCTCGGTGGCGGGCGCGGACGGTGCGCCGGTGCATCCGGAAATGGGAAGCTACGGCATCGGCGTGTCGCGCCTGGTCGGCGCCATCATCGAGGCGAGCCACGACGAGGCCGGCATCGTCTGGCCGGACGCGGTGGCACCGTTCGCGGGTGCCATCCTCAACCTGAAGGTGGGCGACGCCGCCTGCGACGCGCTGTGCGAGCGGCTCTACGCGGCGGCACCTGGGCGGCTGCTCTACGACGACCGCAGCGACCGGGCCGGGGCCAAGTTCGCGGACGCCGACCTGATGGGCCATCCGTGGCAGCTGGTGGTGGGCCCGCGCGGCGCCGCGTCCGGCCGGGTCGAGCTGAAGCGCCGCGCCACCGGCGAGAAGACCGAGCTGTCGCCGGAGGACACGCTGGCAAGGGTCCTGGGCGCCGGTATCGCCTGATGTTCAACGCGTTCGAGCGCGCCGTCGCCGGCCGCTACCTGCGCGCGCGCCGCGGCGAGCGCTTCGTGTCGGTGATCGCCGTGTTCTCGCTGGTCGGCATCGCGCTCGGCGTCGCCACGCTGATCATCGTGATGTCGGTGATGAACGGCTTCAAGGCCGACCTGCTGTCGCGCATCCTGGGGCTGAACGGCGACCTCAGCGTGTATGGCGTGGGCGCGCCCATCGCCGACTACGAGGCGGTGGCGGGCCGGATCCGGCAGATCCCGCGCGTGGTGTCGGCCTCGCCGATCGTCGAGGGGCAGGTGCTGCTGAGCGTCGGCAACTACAGCGCCGGCGGGCTGGTGCACGGCATGGACCCGGTCGACCTGCGCGCGCTGCACGAGATCAGCGACAACGTCCGGGCCGGCTCGCTGGACGACTTCCGCGGCGACGACGCGATCGCCGTCGGCGCGACGCTGGCGGCCCGCGCCAACCTCGAGGTCGGGTCGCGGCTGACGCTGGTCTCGCCCAACGGCGCCGCGACCGCGTTCGGCACCGTGCCGCGGGTGCGGGCCTACCGGGTGGTGGCGATCTTCGACGCGGGCGTCAACGACTACAATGCCAGCGTGGTGTTCCTGCCGCTGCCGGCGGCGCAGGTGTACTTCCAGATGCCGGGCGGCGTATCGCTGGTCCAGGTGACGACGCGGGACGCATCGGACGTGGGCGAGGTGGCGCCGGAGATCCGCCAGGCGCTGTCGGGCAGCCCGCTCCGGGTGCTGGACTGGACGCATGCCAACAACGCGCTGTTCGGCGCGGTGCAGGTCGAGCAGAACGTGATGTTCCTGATCCTGACGCTGATCATCCTGGTCGCCGCCTTCAACGTGATCTCGTCGCTGATCATGATGGTCAAGGACAAGACGCGCGATATCG
>CAXUBN010000183.1:0-5375 GCA_964249255.1 uncultured Acetobacteraceae bacterium
CCCGCCGGGCGGCCCGTCGGGTACGCAGAAGGCGGCGCAGGACTGGCTGACCGAGACCGATGGCGCCGTGGAGCGCCTGATCGGCGATCGGATCGGCGCCCTGTTCCCGGAGGACGGCTTCCAGGGCGAGGAGGCCGGCCGCATCCGGGACGGCGCGTTCCGCTGGGTGGTGGACCCGATCGACGGCACCTCCAACTACGGTCGCGGCCGCAGCCGCTGGTGCATCTCGCTGGGGCTGCTGCGGGGCGACGTGCCGGTCGCGGGCATCATCGTCGCCCCGGCGCTCGGCGAGACCTTCATCGGCCTGCGCGACGGCGGCGCCACGCTGAACGACGTGCCGATCCGCACCTCCCCGGTCGCCGATCCCGCGCGGGCGATGGTGGAGGTGGGCTGGGGCCCCAGCGTGACCGCGGAACAATTCGCCGCCCTCGCCGGCCGGGTGATGGCGCTCGGCGCCATGCCGCGCTCGAGCGGCTCCGGCGCGATGGCGCTGGCGGACGTCGCCTGCGGCCGGCTGGACGGCTACATCGAGGTGGTGATCCACCTCTGGGACGTCGCCGCCGGCCTGGTGCTGCTGGCCGAGGCCGGCGCCGCGGTCTCGCCGTTCCTGCGCGACGGCGGCCTCGACCGCGGCATCCCGATCCTGGCCGCCTGCCCCGGCATCGCGGCGCCCCTTTCCGAGGCCAGCCGCATTCCGCTGGACTGAGCGCTGCCCCAACGACATCCCGTCGCAGCTTCCTTGCGCAGGCCATTGTTTCGACGCAGTTTCCCTGTCGTCTTGCGACTCCACGACCGGGAACAGCACCATGCGCCTCATGATCCTGCTGCCGGTGCTGTGGATGGCGGCGATGCAGGCCGGACCCGCCGCGGCTCAGTCCGGCCGCGAGCAACGGCAGCAGGAGCTGGTCGATCGCGCCACCCTTGCCGTGCAGGACATGCTGGGCGGGGAGCAGGGCGCCAGCCCGCGCAACCTGCTCGCCCACGCGCGGGGGGTGATGATCTGTCCCAGCATCTTCCGCATGAGCTTCTTCTTCGGCGGCTCCGGCGGCGGCTGCGTGCTGCTGACGCGCGACGCCGCCGGCTCGTGGTCGGCACCGGCGTTCTACTCGATGGGCTCGGGCAGCTTCGGCCTGCAGGCGGGCGTCCAGGACGCCTCGATCATGCTGTTCATCCTGACCCGCAAGGGCCTCACGGCGATCCTGGACAGCCAGTTCAAGATCGGTGCCGACGCGTCGCTCACCTTCGCGACGCTGGGCATCGGCGTCGAGGGCGCCACCACGGCGGCGCTGCGCGCCGACATCGTCGCGGTGGAACGGAGCAAGGGCCTGTTCGCCGGCATCGCGCTGCAGGGCAGCATCATGAGCTCGGACAGCGCCGGCGACCGCGCCTACTACGGCCAGCCGGTGGGCGCCGAGGACGTCGTGATCGCCATGCGCGTGAACAACCCGGGCGCCGACCCGCTGCGCTCCACCCTGATCCGCTTCAGTCCCGCCGCCGCGACGGCCGCCCCGGCCCCCTATGGCCGCCCGGCCTACTCGTCGACGCCCACCTATCCGCCGCCCGCCGGAGGTCCGATCCAGCTGGCCCCCACCGGCGCGGTGCAGCAGCAGTCGCTGCCGCCGCCGCGACGGTAGGACCGAATCGCGGTCAGGCCGCCCGCTCGGCCTCCAGCGACGCCATGTCGATCACGTAGCGGAAGCGGACCTCGCCCTTCTCCACCATCCTGTAGGCGTGGTTGATCTCCCCGATCGGGATCACCTCCACGTCTGGGGCGATGCCGTGCTCGGCGCAGAACTCCAGCACCGCGCGGGTCTCGGCGATGCTGCCGATCAGCGAGCCGGCCACGCTCTTGCGGTGCATGACCCGCTCCTGGTTGTTCTCCGGCGCCAGTGGCTCGATCGCGCCCACAACCGCCAGCGTGCGGTCGCGCTTCAGCATCGCCACGTACGGATTGACGTCGTGCTTCTCGGGGATCGTGTCCAGCATGAAGTCGAAGCTGTTGCCGAGCGCCTTCATCGCCGCGTTGTCGCTGGACAGCACCGCCGTCACCCCCAGCGCCTGCGCCGCCGCGACCTTCTCCTCCGAGCGGGTGAACACGGTCACGTCGGCACCCATGGCCCGTGCCAGCTTGGCCGCCATGTCGCCCAGCCCGCCGAAGCCGACGATGCCGACCGCATCGCCCGCCTTCACGCCCCAGTGCCGCAGCGGCGAGAAGGTGGTCACGCCGGCGCACAGGATCGGCGCCGCCACCTCCGGCCGCAGCGCCGCCGGGATGGGCAGCACGAAGTCCTCGGCCACCACCATCAGGCTGGAATAGCCGCCATAGGTGTTGTCGCGTCCGTACATGTTGGCGCTGGTGGGCGCCATCTTCGCCGGCACCATCGGCCCGTTGTAGGTGGCGAGGAAGCTGTTCGGCCCCTCGCAGTAGTTCTCCTCGTGCTCGCGGCACGGCGCGCACTGCCGGCAGCTGTCGACCATGCAGCCGACGCCGACGATGTCGCCCACCCGGTGCAGCCGCACGGCGTCGCCGACGCGCGACACCCGGCCGACCACCTCGTGGCCCGGCATGCACGGGTACACCGTGTTGGACCACTCGTTGCGCACCTGATGGATGTCGGAATGGCACACGCCGCAGAACATCACCGCGATCTCGACCTCGTTCGGGGCGGGCTCCTCCCGCTCGAACTCGATCAGCTTCAGGCGGCTGAAGGAATGCTGCGCGGCGTAGCCGATGGCCTTGGTCATGCGACGGATCTCCTTCAGGCCGGAGCGGAGGGATGGAAGCGGAACAGCTGCGATTGGCTGATGCCGGGACCCTGCCAGGCCTTCATCTGCGGGATGTGCGAGGCGGTGACGTAGATGGCGCCGTCCGGCCCCTCGGCCATGCTATCGGGCCACAGCATGCGCTCGTCCCGGGCCACGGTGGTGAAGGCGCCATTCCGCTCCAGCCGTCGCACCTCGTGCTGCTCGGCCACGGTGAGGAGCATGCCGCTGCGCCGGCTGAACCAGTAGCCGTCGGCGACAAAGGTCTGCGCCGCCACCCGCACCTGCGCGCCCAGCGCCGCCGGGCTCGATGACCCGTCGAACAGGGCGGCGAGCGGCACCCGGTACATCGTCCGCCCGGTGGTGGCCTGCCAGAACACCGTCGTGTCGGTGCCGTCGATCATGATGCCGTCGGCGGAGAACTTCGGCCCCTCGCCATCCAGCTTGCGCAGCGTCCTGCCGCCCACGGTGACGGTCACGTCCTTCTGGAACTGTGTGCTGGGATGCCCGTCCAGCACCCGGCGCGCCTGCCCGCTCTCGACGTCGAACGTGACGAGGCAGCCGGGCACGCCGGAATCGGTCAGCACCGCGCGCCGCCCGTCGGCGGTGAAGCGGATGTCGTTCAGGTAGCTGCCCTGCGGCGCCACGTCGGGGCCGAACCGGTAGACCCGTTTCACCGCGTTGGTGGCGAGATCGATGCAGACCAGCTTCGGGCCGCCGATGACCTCCAGGGCCAGCCCGGGCGCCGCCGGGTCCAGCACCCACAGCCGGTCCTGCCGATCCACGGTCACGCTCTGCACGCACACGAAGCTCTGGCCGGGCTGCGCCGCATTCGGGTCGGCGTTGCGGAACGCGTTCCAGGCGGCGTTGGGATACGGCTCCACCACGCCGTTCGGCCGCACTTCGGCGACGGAGATCGCGACATCCTCCTCCCAGCGCGGGAAGTTGACGAAGATCCGGCCCTGCCGCGACACGCCGACGCCCGTCGCCTGGCGCGGCCCGGTGAAGGTCGCGACCAGCTCCACCGGCGCCGGGCCCTGGGACGCCGGGTCTTGGGCGGCCCGCGCCGGCAGGCACGGCAACAGCGCCGCGGCACCGATCCCAAGCACGAGGTCGCGGCGGCGCAACGACAGGTCAGGCTCAGGTTCAGACATCGGACGCTCCCGCTTCGGTTCGCCACAAGCGCCGCCGCGGCTCGCCGGTTTCGCCTCCCACCCGCCTGTTGATCGTGCCCGATTCATGCCGGGACGTATGGCCCCAGCGCCTTGGGCCACGGCCCGCGCGTGGCATCCAGCCCGCTCGACGCCGGCATCGCCACCGGCCGTCCGGTGGCGGCCGACTGGTAGATCGCCGCCATGACCCGCATGTCCTGCAGCCCCTCGGCCCCGCCGGTGCGGGGCTCCAGCCCCGCCTGCAGCGACGCGGCGAACGCATCCATCTCGCCCGCGAACTGATTCTTCGGCGTGAAGCGGCGCATCTCGGTGGCGCTGGCGCGGCCGGCCTTGCGGTTGATGTCGACGACGAGGTTGTCGTAGCCGAACGCCGGGTCGAGCCCGAACCATCCCGTCTCCGCCTGCACCCGCAGCGACCGGCTCTCGTGGAAGCTGTAGCCGCAGCTGCCCTGGCCGATGATGCCGCTGGGGAAGCGCAGCGTAAACAGCGCCAGGTCCTCGACCTCGCGGAAGCGCGGGTCGTCCTTCGGCTGCGAGACCTGGCCGGTCACCTCGATCGGCTCCTCACCGGTGATGTAGCGGAACGCGTTGAGGCAATAGAGCCCGACATCGGGCAGCGAGCCGCCGCCGGCGAGCGCCTTGATCTGCCGCCATTGCCCGTTGGCGGCGTCGTTCTGCCCGTTCACCGCCTCGATCAGCCGCACCGCGCCGTAGGACCTGGACCGCGCCAGGTCGATGACCGTGCGGTGCTCGGGCGTGTACTGCAG
Organism: uncultured Acetobacteraceae bacterium; assembly: GCA_964249255.1. Classification (GTDB taxonomy): domain Bacteria; phylum Pseudomonadota; class Alphaproteobacteria; order Acetobacterales; family Acetobacteraceae; genus Lichenicola. The sequence goes on from CAXUBN010000183.1 coordinate 4,703, forward strand.
CCGGTAGGCGATCATCAGCCGGCGGTTCGCGGCGCGACACGCCTCCACCATCGACTCCGCCTGCGCCACGGTGGCCGCCATCGGCTTCTCGCACAGCACGTGCTTGCCCGCCCTGGCGGCGCGGATCGTGAACTCGGCATGCAGCGCGTTCGGCAGCACGATGTAGACGATGTCGATCCCCGGATCGTCGCGGATGCGGTCGAACGTGTCGTAGGTGTAGAGGCTCCGCTCCGGCACGCCGTGCTCGGCCGCGACCGCGCGCATCTTGTCCGGCTCGCCACTGACCAGTGCCGCCAGCCGGACCGACTTCGCCTCGCCGAAGGCGGGGATGATGTTCTCCAGCGCCAGCACGCCGAGCCCGACCACGGCCACGCCCAGCCGCCGGCCGGGCGGCAGCGGGTTGGCCACCTCGCCGTTCATCTCGCTCGGGTTGTGCAGCGGCGGCAGCCCGACCTTGCCGCCCTCGACGCTGCCCCGCAGCGCCTGCGGCTCCTGCGGACCGGGCGCGGCCTGCGCCGATGGGATCAGCGCGGCGCCCGCCAGGCCCACCGTGGTGCCGAACAGGGTGCGGCGGGTGACATCGGTCATGGCGGGCCTCACGCTGTCGAGCCCGTAGAAGCCTGGCGGCTGCCGGCAGTTGCAAGGGGGGGGGGGGGGCGGGCGCCCGGCCGCC
>CAXUBN010000184.1:0-5346 GCA_964249255.1 uncultured Acetobacteraceae bacterium
GGCCAGCGATGCAGCCGCAGCCGCCCCCATCGCGCCGAGCCCCAGCACGCCCACCCGGCAGTCCGCCGCCAACCCCTGCGGCAACGGTCGCCACAGCGCCGCCGCCTGCTGCGCGCGATATTCCGGCAGCCGGCGATGCAGCGACAGCACGTGCAGCAGCACGCTGTCGCGCATGGAGGCGGCCAGCGCCGGATCCACCAGCCGCGCCAGCGGCACTCCGTCCGGCACGCTGGGGTCGTCGAGCAGGCCGTCGACCCCGGCCCACAGGCTCTGGATCAGTCGCAGGTTCGGCAGGTCCGCCAGCGCGCCCGGCCGCGGCGCCGCGACCACGGCCACGGTCACCGCGGCGCGGTCGAGGCCGGGTCCCGGCAGCAGCACCGGCTCCTCCGGCAGCGCGGCCGCCATCGCCGCGTGCCAGCCCGCCTCCCGCGCGGCGTCGCCGACCAGCAGCAACACGCCCATGCCGTTTCAGCCGTCCCGGCTGGCGAGGCTCGGCGGCGGTGGCGGAGCGCCCGTCCTCATTCGCCCGCCATCACCGTGCCGTCCCCGTCCGCCACCACCGGCAGCTCGACGAAGCTCGCCGCATCGGCCGCGTGGAACACCCTGACGGTCGCCTTCCCGAAGTCCGCCGGTTTGGCGAAGAAGATGTTCGGCACGTACCGCTGCGGGTTGCGGTCGTAGAGCGGGAACCAGCTCGACTGCACCTGCACCATCAGGCGGTGCCCCGGCTCGATCACGTGGTTCACGTTGGGCATCCGGATCACGTAGGACTGCACCTGCCCGGCCGGGATCGCGCTCGGGTGCGCCGGGTCCAGTCGGTAGCGTCCGCGCACGATGTCCATGCCGATCGGCAGCTCGTAGCCGCCCAGCTCCGGCTGCTCCGGCACGTCGTCCGGATACACGTCGATCAGCTTGACCACCCAGTCGGCGTCCGTGCCGGTGGTGGAGGCGAGCAGGTGCGCCACCGGCACCCCGCTCAGCGTCAGTGGCGCCGTGAGCGGGGCCGAGGTGTAGGTCAGCACGTCCGGGCGGCCGTCGGCGAAGCGCTGGTCGTCCACCAGCCAGCGCCGCCAGGTGGAGTCCTTGGCGTAGGTCGGCCGGATCGGCCGGGCCCGGTACGGCACCGGCTTGGCCGGGTCGGCCACGTACTCGTCGAACCCCGCGGCGTCGCCCTCCGGCCCGCCCGGGGCGGCGAACCCGAGCGTCGCGTTGGCGCCGAGATACAGCGCCCGCCCCTTGTCGGCGCACCCGGCGCAGGCCTGCGGCCAGGACGGGTAGGAGCGCCATTGATCCGTCCCGGTCTGGAACGCCACCACCGGCGGCAGGGCGAACGGCGTGCCTCCGGTTCCCGCCTGGTCCTTCAGGTTGGCATCCAGGAACGGGATCATGACGTTGCGCCGGAACCAGGCGCTCGTGTCCATCCCGTAGTGCAGCGGCCCCAGCTCCGACCCGTCGGTCGCCTCCTGCCCGTGGAACCACGGCCCGATCACGAGGTGGTCGAGGTGGTTCGCGTCGCGCGGCCGCTGCGCCTCGAAGGTCGCCACCGCGCCGTAGCTGTCCTCCTGGTCCCATTGCCCATCCACGAACAGCGTCGGCACCGTGGGCGTCACCCGGGCCAGGATCCTGTCCACCGCCTGCCCCTGCCAGAACGCGTCGTAGGCCGGGTGCTGCGTCAGCCGGTTCCAGAACGGCAGCTGCTCCATGCCCATCGCCCGGCCGAACAGGCCGGCGCTGCCGAAGCTCATGTACTGCGTCCAGTCGTCCGATCCCGCCGACCACCAGTCCAGGTCGGACTTCTGGGTCGCGGTCTGGCCGTACACGTAGTCCATCATCTCCTGGCGGAACGCGCCGCCGTGGAACCAGTCGTCGCCGATCCAGGTGTCCACCATCGGGTTCATCGGCACCGCCGCGTGCAGCGCCGGGTGGGGATGCACCAGGCTCATCAGCGTGGTGAACCCGTCATAGGAGATCCCGTAGGTCCCGACCCGCCCGTTGCCCTCCGGCACGTGCTTCACCAGCCAGTCGATGGTGTCCCAGGTGTCGGTGCTGTGGTCGACCTGCGTCGGGTTGAGCGGCCCCACGATCGGCCGGTTCATCACGTAGTCGCCCTCCGAGCCGTACTTTCCCCGCACGTCCTCGATCACGACGATGTAGCCGTGCCGGATCAGGTCGCGGTCCAGCGCGTAGCCGACCGTGTCCGCCGCGTGCGGTCCCAGGCCCTTGGTGGCGTCGGTGGCGCCATACGGCGTGCGGTCCAGCACGATCGGCACCCGGTGGGCGCCGTGCGGCACGATCATCACCGCGTGCAGCCGCACCCGGTCGCGCATCGGGATCATCACGTCGCGCCGGTCGAAGTCGTAGCTGTCCCGCGCCACCGCGAAGTGGGCGGGGATGTCGCCGCCGGCCTTGGCGCCGCCGCTGCCGCTGCCGCTGATCGTCCCCGGCGTCGCCTGCGCCCAGGCGCTTCCCCCGAGGAGGACCATGCCGACCGCCCAGCTTGCACCCCTCCGAAATCCGATACCCACCATGTCCACTCCGCAGCAGCGCCCGCCTCGCACGGGCCGCCATGCCATCGCCGTTTCCATGGAGCACGGCAACCCGGGAGGCTCCGGCCCTACCGGCCGGCCGCCGCCGCCAGCCGCCGTTCCGCCAGCCGCGCCAGCCGCACGAACGGCAGCCCCAGCAACAGGTAGGCCGCCCCCACCAGCAGCCCGCTGCCGAGGTAGTCGTAGTAGGTCGTGGACAGCCGCTCGTAGGCCTGCGTCAGCTCGGTCAGCGTGATCACGCTGACCAGCGAGGAGTCCTTCAGCAGCGAGATGAAGTCGTTGGTCATCACCGGCACCACGAACCGGAACGCCTGCGGCACCACCACGTGCCGCACCGCCTGCAGCCGGCTCATGTTCAGCGCCAGCGCCGCCTCCATCTGCCCGTGCGGCACCGACTGCAGCCCGGCGCGGTAGTTCTCGGCCTCGTAGGCGGCGTAGTTCAGCCCGAGCGCCACCACGCCGGCGGCGAACGGGTGCAGCCGGATGCCCAGCGACGGCAGGCCGTAGAAGATGAGCAGGATCTGGATCAGCAGCGGCGTGCCGCGCACCACCTCGACGTAGAGCGTGGCCGCGGTGCGCAGCGGCCAGCGCCCGTAGCGCCGCGACAGCGCCAGCAGCAGCCCGAGCACCACCGCCAGCACCATGGCGCAGGCTGACACCGCCACCGTGGTCAGCGCCGCCCACCCGATCAAGGGCAGGACGCTCGCGTAGCGCCGCAGCAGGTCGCGCCAGCCGGCCACAGGCCGGGTCGCACGCAGCCAGTGCCGCCACTGGTCGGGCGGGACGACGACGGGGGACGCGTCGCCGGTGAAAGCGGCCATCTCCGGGGTCCACAGCGCCCAGCGCTGCAGGATGGTGCGCAGCTCGCCGTCCCGGCGCATGGCGTCGAGGCCGGCGTCGAGGGCGGCCACCAGCGCCTCGTGGCCCCGGGCGACCGCGATCCCATAGGACAGCGTGCCGACCGGGGCTCCCACCAGCCTCAGCCGCGGATCGGGCTCGGCGTAGTACAGCGCGATCGGCGCGTCCAGCATCACCGCGTCCAGGCGGCCGTTGGCGAGGTCCGAGTAGGCGTTGGTCTCGTCGTCGTAGGCGCGCAGCGCGATGCCACCCGCCCCCTCCAGCAGCCGCTGGCTCAGCGTGTCCTTCAGCGTGCCGACCGCGTGGCCGCGCAGCGCCGCGACGCTGTCCAGCCCCGCCGCGTCGCGCCGCACCGCGATCCGCTCGGCGGTGCGGTAGTAGGGCACCGAGAAGTCGATCGCCGCCCGGTGCTCCGGCGTGATCTCGATGCCGTCGATCACCACGTCGTAGAGGCCGCGCTGCAGGCCGGGGATCAGCCCGTCCCAGTCGTTCTGCACGAACACCGGCTCCCGGCCGAGATGCCGGGCCAGCGCCGCCATCAGGTCGAACTCGAAGCCGGTCAGGCGCGACGGGGATGCCGGATCGTGGAACACGAAGGGGGCGCCGCTGTCGGCGTCGGCGGCCCAGCGCAGGGGGGCGGCGTCAGCGACGCAGGAAAGAAGAAGCAAGGCCAGGGCGCTGCCCTGGACCCGCCAAAGGGCGGCGGCCCTTTGGAAACCCATCAGATGTGGTGCCGCAGGAAGCGGCGGGTGCGGGGGTCGATGGGAGAGGTGAACAGGATCTCCGGCGCGGCGGCCTCGACGATGCGGCCAGCTTCCATGAACAGGATCCGGTCGGACGCGGCGCGCGCGAACCGCATGGCGTGCGTCACCACCAGCTGCGTCATCCCTTCCGCGTCGAGCTGGCGCATCACGCCCAGCACCTCCTCGGCCAGTTCGGGGTCCAGGGCCGAGGTCGGCTCGTCGTAGAGCATCACGCGGGGCGCCATCGCCAGCGCCCGCGCGATCGCCGCCCGCTGCTGCTGCCCGCCGGACAGCGTCGCCGGCGAGCGGTGCGCCACCGCGGCCAGGCCCACCTTGTCCAGCAGCGCCATCGCCTCCCGCTCCGACGGCGCCCGCGGGAGGCGCCGCACCGTGCGCGGCGCCAGGGTCACGTTGTCCAGCACGCTGCGGTGCGGGAACAGGTTGAAGCCCTGGAACACCATGCCGACCGCGGATCGCAGCGCATGCGCGGCCGCCTCGTCCGCACGCCGCCAGCGTCCGCCCGACCGCGACACGCCTTGGCCCGCCAGGCGCACCTCGCCCTGGTCCGGCACCTCCAGCAGGTTGAGGCAGCGCAGCAGCGTCGACTTGCCGCAGCCCGACGGGCCGATGATGGACACCAGCTCGCCGGGGGCGACGTCGAACGAGATCCCGTCCAGCACCGGCACGCCGCCGAACGCCTTGCGCAGGTCGCGCACGGCGACGATCGGCCCGGGCGGTGGGCCCGGGCCGATGTCGCCGTTCGGGACGGGACGGGCGCCCGCCAGCGCCGTCGAGGGGACTAGGCCGCCTGCGCCATGCCGCGCAGCACGTACTGCAGGATGCCGCCGTGCCGGTAGTACTCGACCTCGTCCAGCGTATCGACGCGGCAGATCACCGGCACCTGCTGCCTCGAGCCGTCCGCCCGGGTGATGGCCAGCGCCAGCCACATCCGCGGCTGGAGCTTGTCCAGACCCTTGATGTCGATCACCTCGTCGCCGCGCAGGTTCAGCGTTTCGCGCGTGGTGCCCTCCTCTAACAGCAGCGGCAGCACGCCCATGCCGACCAGGTTGGAGCGGTGGATGCGCTCGAAGCTCTCGGCCACCACGGCGCGGATGCCCAGCAGCACGGTGCCCTTCGCCGCCCAGTCGCGCGACGAGCCCATGCCGTACTCCTTGCCGCCGAACACGATCAGCGGCACG
>CAXUBN010000185.1:0-5325 GCA_964249255.1 uncultured Acetobacteraceae bacterium
GCCACCACGAACGACAGCAGGATCGCCGGCCCGGCATAGTTGGCCGCCGCGGTGCCGGTCATCACGTAGATTCCGGCGCCGATGGTGGACCCCACGCCCAGCATGGTCAGGTTGAGCGCGCCAAGGCTGCGCTTCAGCCCGGCCGACTGGGATTCGGCCTCGATCTGCTCCAGCGTCTTGCGCAGGTGCAGCCTGCCGGGCGAGGCCAGTCCTTTTGGACCTGCGGTGACGCTCATGCCGCCGGTAGCCCCGCCGCCGCCACGCGGATCGCGGGAAGGGGGGAACCGGCGGCATCTCGACGCTGCTGCATGATTGCCATGCGATCAGCGTATGGAGGACGGGCCCGCTTCGTTCAAGTCCCGCCGGCTTAGCGGGGGCAGCGACGGTTTCCGCTCGCCCCGGATCGGCGGTAGGATCGGATGGTGAAAGCGCCGCTCGCCATCGTCACCATGGTCTACAACGAGCCGGTGTTCCTGCCGGTGTGGCTGCGCCACTACGCCGCCATGGCGGGCGGGCAGCACTGCCACGTGCTTGACCATGGCAGCACGGACGGCAGTACCGCGGCCGGCCGGGTGGGCGAGGCCAGCGTGCTGCGCATCCCGCGCTCGCCACAGGATGACGGGGTCCGCTGCGGCTTCGTGTCGGACTTCTGCGCGGCGCTGCTGAGCTGGTATGACGCCGTCATCTACACCGATGTGGACGAACTGCTGGTCGCGGATCCGGCGGTGCACGGCTCGCTGTCCGCGCTTGTCGCGACGCTGGAGGGGGACGCGGTGGTGACCGCGGCGGGCCTTGACGTGATCCACGTGCCGGACCGGGAAGCGCCGCTCGACTGGAACCGGCCGGTGTCGTCGCAACGCGACTGGCTCCGCTTCAGCAGCGCCATGTGCAAGCCGGTGATCATCCGCCGTCGGGTGCGATGGGCGCCGGGCTTCCATTGCATCGACGCGCCGCCGCGGTTCGGGCCGTTGTTCCTGCTCCACCTGCGCTACGCCGACCTCGGCTACGGGCTGGTCCGTCTGGGCCGCACCCGCACCCAGGCCTGGATCACCCCGCAGGCCGGCTCGCACCAGCGCATGCCGGACCGGGACTGGGAGGCGATGCTGCTCGGCATGGCGCGGCTGCCGCCACGCACCGATGCAACCCTGCTGCCGGACGATCCGCTGTTGTCGACCTGGCTTGGGAGTGTGCTGGACAGCGCCGCCAGCCGTGGCGACGAGCTATACCGGATCGACTTGCACTTGAGTGGCGATGCGCTGTGGCGCATCCCGGATCGCCTGCGCGGCCTGTTCTAACGTGCAGGCCTGACGGGCGGCCGGGAATGGCCCCTTGACCCCGTTCGGCGCCGGTCGTTGAGTTGGTCTTGTTCGCGGCTATGGACGGGGCAGGAATTGCGCGGTCTGGGAATTCGATCGGCTGCCGCACTGGTGATGTTGGGCTGCGGGGCTGGCCCGGCCTTGGCGGTGGACGGCGCGCCCGGCGATGCGGGATCACAGGTGGCGGTGCCACGCGCGCCGGCGGTGATCGTGCCGCACGGCGATATCGATCCCGGGATGCGGGTGAGGCCGCCGCGGCTGCCGCCCGGCACGACACCGGTGATCAAGCCGCGCACGACCCCGGCCCCCGGCAGCAACACGGTGGTGATACCGAGGTAGGGGACCGTGGAGGGCTCAGGCCTTCGCCTTCGGGAAACGGGCCGGCTTGGGCGCCCCAGTGCTTGATGCCGCTGCCTTCGGCGCCCCGGCCTTGGGTGCATCGGCCGCAAGACCCTTGGCCCCGGTCGAGGGATCCGCCGCCACCTGAGCCCGCGCCGTGCTGCGCCGTGCCTTGGGCGTCGGCTGCGCCTCGCCCTGATCGGCGAAGCGGTCCGGGAACTCGCCCAGGTTCTCCTGGATGAACGCTTCCTCGACTGGCTCGATCAGTGTCGCATTCGTGTGCGGGTTCGTTTCGGGATTGGGCAGCTGGGCGGCTCCAACGCTGTCCTCCATGCCGACCAGTTCGCGTGCGCGCTCCCAGTACTCGTCGTGACGCCCGTGCGGTCCGCCATCGGCCTCCCACAGGTGGTAGGCACGCTCCTTGATACGGGTCTCGCGGGCCGGGTCGTTCTCCAGCGGGTTGTCGGACATCGATCGATTCCCTTCAAGTCATGCGGTGCTGCGCCGATTGACTCTCGCAATAACCGCGCGGTTGCGGAAGCCCTGCCGGATGCGGATCTTCGAGGCCGGCGTTGCGGGGCAGCCGCCGCATCGCCATCTCCGGGCGGCTACATGAAAGGAACCCTCCATGTCGGACCCTGTCCCGTCCACGTCCCCGGGCCTTCAGACGGCCGTGCTCGGCGGCGGCTGCTTCTGGTGCCTGGAGGCGGTCTACCGCGACCTCGAAGGTGTCACCGCCCTATTGTCGGGCTATGCCGGCGGCGACATCGTGCAGCCGTCCTACGAGCAGGTCTGCACGGGCCGCACCGGCCATGCCGAGGTGGTCCGGGTCACCTACGACCCGGCCGTGCTGTCCTACGCCGACCTTCTGCGGGTGTTCTACACCATCCATGACCCGACCACGCCGAACCGGCAGGGCGCGGACGTTGGCACCCAGTATCGCTCGGTGATCTTCACGGCCTCCGACCAGGAACGGCGGACCGCCGAGGCCGTCACGACGGAGATCGGCGCCAGCGGCATCTGGGACGGCCGCATCGTGACGGAGATCGCGCCGCTGCCGGAATTCTATCCCGCCGAGGCCGAGCACCACGACTATTTCGCGCTGCATCCCGGCGCCGGCTACTGCCGGGTGGTGATCGCGCCGAAGGTGGCGAAGTTCAGGCAGCGGTTCGCGGACCGGCTGAAGCGGAAGGCCGGCTAGATACCATCCCACCGTCTGCCTGCCGGCTCGTCTCATATAACGACATGAATGGCTGGATGGCGAGACGAAGGCGGATGGCCGCGGCAAACAAGGTTGTGGAGCGACAGCGGCATCCGAAGGAAAGCACCAGGATGGCCATCTCCGTAGTCGCGGGGACGATCGGCTAGACGTCATCGCGCTAATCAACTTGTAAGGGTTGGTGCGCGGCAGGATCTGCATCCTCCCGACCTACCTACTCCGTGGCGTCGCCCTCGCGATCTTGGTTCCTGTCTCAGCCGTATCGTGCGGGGAAAGCGCAATCGGCCGTTCCGTCATGATCAACGAACGACAGTTCCCGCACCTGTTTGGCGACCCACAGACGTCCGGTAGCGCGCTGCAGATACTCGCCAGTGGCTGCCGGCAATTGATGGACTTGGTGCAGTCCGATATCCAGAAACACATGGTGCCGTCGGTTGCCGATGGTTCGGCGACGTAGCCGCACGTGCCCACGACCTTTCAAGCGTTGGGCTAGGTCATTCTTGATTGCGGCCTGGAGCCTCGGTGTCAGAGCTTGCATTGATCCATACCCGTGCCAGCCTCGATGAGGCGGAGAACGCATGGGTCGCGGATGCTGGTAGGCGCCTGCGCCGCTGGTGATGTTGCGAGGAGTGGCGGGCCGACGATGACCAGTTCATCCGGTCGTCATGACCTGGATGCGTCTGCAACGCCCCGAAAATACGCGAGACAATGACCTTTTGTTTGGAAAACCAGGCGGATGACCCCTGTGCTTGGGCTCAATCCTCGTCGTCGAGGAAGAACTGGTCGGCCTCCTCGTCGAAGTCGAACAGCTCGGCATAGCGGCCCCAGCCGATCACCGTTTGAAGCGTTTGCCGTGCGTAGTCCGGGGACATGTGGTCCTCCAGCTCGTCGCGGAAGCGCTCGGCGCGGGCGCGGTGGTTCCAGCGCTCATCCAGCACCTGGCGGATCGCGGCAACCACCGGCAGGTTCTTCATCAGGCTTCCGCCCAGGATCTGCTTGCGCTCGTCGAGCTCGGCCTGCACGAAGCGCAGCCCGTCGGCGGTCAGACGGATGTCGCCCTCCTCGAGTTCGGCGAAGCGCAGCAGCTGCAGGCTCTCGCCCAGCGGCAGCAGCTCGTCGAGCTCGAGCTGCAGCGCGCCCGCCAGCAGCGGCAGGTCGGCGCGGCCGCGATAGGGCTGCTCGGCCAGCGTTTCCATCAGGCCGGCCATCAGGTTCATCGGCAGCTCCGGCAGCGCCTGGTTGGCGGGTGCCTTGCGCTGCTCGGACGCCTGGTCGGTCGGCGGCGGCGTTTCGCGGCGAGTCATCAGGCCGTAGATGCGATCCACGAACTGCCGGAACGCCGGGTCGTGCCGGTTGCGGGGGTGGGGGAACGGCACCGCCAGCTCGTGCGCGACGCGGCCCGGGTTCGACGAGAACACCAGGATGCGGTCGCACATCAGCACGCTTTCCTCGATGTTGTGCGTGACGATCAGCACCGCCTTCACCGGCAGGCGCCCCTCGGACCACAGCTCGATCAGGTCGGTGCGCAGGTTCTCGGCCGTCAGCACGTCGAGCGCGGAGAACGGCTCGTCCATCAGCAGCAGGTCGGGATGCACCACCAGCGCGCGGGCCAGGCCGACCCGCTGCCGCATGCCGCCGGACAGCTCCTTCGGGTAGGCGTTCTCGTAGCCGCCGAGCCCGATCAGCTCGATCGCCTCCTCGGCCAGCCGCTCGCGCTCGGCCCGCGCCACCCCCTTGGCCTCGAGCCCCAGCTCGACGTTGGCCTGCACGGTCAGCCACGGGAACAGCGCGAAGCTCTGGAACACCATCGCCACCCCGGGGGCGGGGCCGCGTACCGGCACGCCGCGCCAGGATACCTCGCCCGCGGTCGGCCGCAGCAGGCCCGACACAATGCGCAGCAGGGTGGACTTGCCGGACCCGGACCGTCCCAGCAGCCCCACGATCTCGCCCGCGGTCAGCGTCAGGTCGACGTCGTCCAGCACCACGAGGTCGGCGCTGCTTTCCTTGTGGTACGACTGTCGGCAGTTGCGGACCCGGATCAACTCGTCCGGCTGGGCGATCACGCCGGTGGGCGCGGGGGCGGCAGTGTCCATCGGCATGTCCCGCTCCGGATCGATCTCAGGCGAAGGTGAGGCGTCGGGCGGCGAAGGCATACATCGGCCGCCACACCACGCGGTTGAACAGGATCACGAACAGGGCCATCGTCACCGCGCCGAGCCCGACCCGGGCGGTGGCGCCGGCGGCGGTCGCCTCCGCGATGTAGCTGCCGAGCCCGCTGGCGGTCAGCGTGGTACTGCCCCAGCTCGCCACCTCGGATACGATCGCCGCGTTCCAGGCGCCGCCCGATGCGGTCAGCGCTCCGGTCACGTAATAGGGGAAGATGCCGGGCAGCATCACCCGCAGCCACCAGCGCCAGCCGCCGATCTGGAAGTTGCGCGCCGCCTCCAGCAG
>CAXUBN010000186.1:0-5324 GCA_964249255.1 uncultured Acetobacteraceae bacterium
GCCGCGGCCCGGGCGCCGCCGCCCGCCCCAGCGCCGCCGCCGCCGTCCGCGACCCGATCCAGCGGTTGCGGTACCACGACACCCGCCCGTTCCGGAGGGCCAGCCCGTGCACCATGCCGTCGCCCAGGAACCAGTGCTGCCCCATCAGGGCCGGATCGACCGGGTTCGCCCCCATCTTGAGGTAGCGCCCATCGAGCCCCGCCGGGACCACACCCGTGACCGGCAGATCGTTCAGCGTCAGCTCCGCCGGCATCGGCGCGTGGATGCCGGTCGTGAGCGGCGTGGCGCTCCGCCTCAGCCGCCTGCGGTTGACGGCCCCGATGCCCAGCACCCCCGCCTCAAGCGCCGTGCGGACGATGGATCGGACGATGCCTGGCATGAACCGCGTTCTCCGCCGATGCGGATCACCGCGCGGTCAGGGGGGATGGTGGCCTGGTTCCCCAGCGCGCGCGCCACGGCGCGGTTCCCAGCGCGATCCCTGGCGCGGCGAGGGCGGGCGTGATCCGCTTCGCGGTCCGGAGGATGGGCCCCGGCGCCGCGTCAGAACGCGTAGCGCACCCGGCAGTACGGCATGCGGGCCGCGAGCAGTGCCTGGAACCGCCGCAGCCACTGCCCCTTCCAGCCCGTGCGGTAGCGCACGTTCACGCCGCCGCCCTCGGACACCTTCTCCTCCTGGATGTCCGGCCGCCACAGCACCTCCTCCGCCTTCGGGTGCCAGGCCAGGTTCACCTCGTGCAGTCCCGCATTGTGGGTGAGCATGATGATCTCGGCCGCGAGCTGGTCCTTCACCGCGGCCGGCAGCACGTCGTCCAGCTCCGCGAACAGCGCCCCCCACTCCGCCTCCCACCCCGGGCGCAGCACCACGGGCGAGAAGTTCAGGTGCACCTCGTAGCCCGCGCGGTGCAGCTCCGGGATCGCCGCGATGCGCTCCGCCACCGGCGCCGTCCGCACGTCCAGCAGCCGCGCCAGGTCCGGCGGCATCAGCGACATCCGCACCCGCGTCCGCCCCTGCGGGTCGTACCCGAGCAGGTCCGGGTTCACCCACTTGGTAGCGAAGCTCCCCTTGGCGTTCGGCAGCCCTCGGAACAGCGTCACGAGATCCCGCACGTTGTCCGAGATCGCCGCATCCACCGACAGGTCCCCGTTCTCGCCCAGGTCATACACCCAGGCCTCCGGGTCCACCTGGTTTCCAACCGCCTTCGGCCCCTGCCGCGCCGCATGCCGACCGATCGCGGCCGAGATCGCCTCGATGTTGACGAACACGCTGACCGGGTTTGCATGCCCCTTCCGCCGCGCCACGTAGCAGTAGGCGCACGCCATGGCGCACCCATTGGACGACGACGGCGCGATGAAGTCCGCACTCCGCCCATTCGGCCGAAACGTCAGCCCCTTCTTCACCCCAAGCACCAGCGCCTGCCGCTTGGTCGCCAGATAGTCCCCGAGATCGCCGTCATGTAGCTCAGGGATGCGCCAATGGGAGTCGACCGGGATACGCTCGGCATCCGGAAACCGGCTTAGGATCTCCTGCCCGCGGATATGTCCCTCGACGGCAGGCTCCAGGTAGAGGCGGGTGATGTCGAGCGGAAGGGAGGTCATTGATGATGAGATGGGAGCGCCGTCCGAATATCCCAATGAATTGGATCAGCGTCCAATGACGTGTCGACCCTACGTTTGATCGCTCCGGAAGGCAATTATGCACGAACGTGACCCAGATCAGGGATCAATTGGAGGTAACGGTTTAGAGAAGATAAAGATCGTTGCATGTAGCATCGATGGGTCCCTGAATCTCTGTCCGCCTGCAGGGAAAAACCCTGCAACCTCCGGCGGATCACCAGAGTAAGCGTGCAGGTTGGATGCATTCAACCATCGCACCAGCGCTTCAATTAGACTATGGTCAAAACCGCTTACTGCGATGCCGAATCGCGCCGGCGGACCAGCCGGAAACGTTAGGGTATTATTTGCGACCAGAAAATGTACCGCCTCAAGTCGTAGGATAATCTCGGCACCAAGCCGCCCAGCTTCCTCATCACCGATATATGACGCGACTGAAATCCCCACAATACTGACCCGATCCGCATATCGCGAAAGGTCTGCAGTAACTGAGTTGGTGATATCGCGTGGTGCGGAGCGTGCGTTTGCTCTAGCAAGTTCACTGTTGCTCGCTACCTCAACATATGTTTGCGCCAACAATTCTACGCTTAAACCGACTACCAAAATAATAAATCCGATATAGGAGATTAAATCAGATACTGACTTTTTCCGGACAGCGGCGAGGAGGGGTTTTAGTCCTTCGGTGAATAGCAGCCTTATGGCCTTGGCGGTCTTCTCAATTTCCTCTAGAATGACTCCGACTATTACAGCGCTACTAGCAATCCACAATACCCAAAGCCAACTTATCACGAGTTCTGGCACCTTTCTGCGATAGTTCGGCAGGCCGCAACTCTGTACTTTTGGACCGAAGTCATCTTTTTAAGGTTGATCATTGGTTTTCCGGAAGTCAGTTCTTCTAGTTTGCTATTCTCGGCGGTGGATGCAAAGGTAGTATGAATCTTCGATCGCTTCTTGCACGATCTTCAAGGAAATACCCTTTCGGATCCGTCTCCGCAAATCTCGCTAGGACTTTGGCAAACGGCAAGTCTAAACGCAAAATTTTCTCGTTTTTACTTGTCATACGATTGGTGCTTTATAGGTCAGCCGTCCGGCGGCGTTGGCAATCAAAGCGTCAACCCGACTATTTACCCACTTTGCAGTGATTAAAGCAAAAAGTGAGCTTGCTTAGGTAGTGGCTCAAGTATTTGAAAGTGATGGATGCCGGATACCTGCGGCTTGAATAGACTCCAAGCGTTCTCAAAGCCGTTCGTATGGATAAAGTAGCGTCTCACGTACTCGTCGGCGCCATGCTCGACGGTATGGTAGTGGTAACCGTCCGTGAGACTGCAATAGCCCTTGACCTCATCCGTCATCAGGTTCGCGCCCTTGCGAACGTTCGCCCAAACGTTCGATATCAATCAGAGCCCTACCGAAATAGAGAGCGTCTGCACCAGTTCGTCGAGCATGATATCAAGACTGGGCAGTCGATCGTTTCAAAGGCCATTCGAGGTGAAGATGGGAATTGGTGTACGGACGGCGGCCGCGGTCTGCCTGATGGCGAAGTTCACCGCCGCAATGGCCCAGCCAACCTGCGTCCCGACCCCCATCACCCCGCTGCCGGCCCCGATCACCACATCGGGCAGCGTCACCACGCGCGCCGGCAAGATCATCGGCTTCACGATCGATGCCGGGCTGCTGAGGATCACCGGCGGCGGGGTCGCGGATGCGAAGAGCGTCTACAACGTGCCGCCTGAGGATACGACAAAGCCTCCGGCGACCGCGACCATGTCCTACTACGCCTATGCCGCGAAGGCGGTACCCGGGACCGTACGGCCGTTGATCTTCATCTGGGACGGGGGACCGGGCACGTCGACTCGTTCGATGCTGCTCGACAGCTTCGGGCCGATCCTGATCGCAGCACCCGCCCGATCATCCACCGGGCCGTCGACCAATCCGGTCCGCCCCGATTCCGATACGCTGCTGGACGTGGCCGACCTCGTCTTCGTCGACGCTCCGGGAACGGGGTTTGGCCATCTGGAGGGCTGCGACGCCGCGAGGACCTTCTACGGCGTCGATCAGGATGCCGCCGCCTTTCAGCGTTTCATCACGAAGTTCGTCCAGGCCTACCATCGCGAGAACGCGCCGCTGGTGCTGTTGAGCGAGAGCTACGGAACGGTTCGCGCGGCGGTGGTCGCGCGGCGCCTGGCGGACGCGGGCGCGAAGGTGTCCGGCCTTGTCCTCATCAGCCAATTGATGGCGCTCGATGCCTGGTCGGATGGGTCGCGCGCCAATCCCGGCACGGAGAACGCAGCCTTCCTGACGCTGCCCACCTATGCCGCGACCGCCTGGTGGCATGGAAAGTCGCCGCATGTCGGCACGTTGGAGGAGCGGCTGCGCGAGGTGGAGCGCTTCTCGCTGGACACCTACGCCCCGGCGCTGCTGCAGGGCACCAACCTTTCGAACGAGGCGGGGCGGGCGCTCGCCGTTAAGCTGGCCTACTACACCGGCCTGACGGCGCAGACCTGGCTGGACTCGGATTTCCGCATCGAGGGAACCCGGTTCCGCGAGTTGCTCGAGGCGCGCGACCACAAGCTCGTCGGTCGGGAGGACACGCGCAACGACGGTCCCGCCCCCGTCGTGAAGGGGAGCGCGGTCGAGGACGATCCAACCCTGGCATTGGCGCATGCCGCGCGCGAGGCCGCCTTCGACGCCTATGTGCGCGGCACCCTGAAGCTCGGCGACCGGCCCTTCACCCCGTATATCGACGGGCCCGACACGCGCTGGAACATGCACCACCTGACCGATCCGGCGGCGTGGCCCGACACCTACCTCAACGTCGCGCCCGATCTCGTCTCGGCCATGACGCGGGAGCCCGGCATGCGCGTCCTCGTCGTCGGCGGCTATTTCGACCTCGCGGCGCCATACTTCGGCAGTCCCTACCTCATCGCGCACCTGCACCTGCCGGAAGACGCCAGACCACGGCTTCAGTGGAAGGAATACCCGGCCGGGCACTCCGTCTACGAGGTCGATACGGCGCGCCGCGACATGCACGACAGGATCGCCGGGATGCTGACGGAAGCCGCATCGCCATCACAGCAATGATGCGGCCGTCCTGGAAACCTGTTCCAAATCATCGTCCCGGTGTCACCCGCTCCACACGAAGTAACGGGAACGGCTCTCTGCGTCGCGTCGAGCCGATATCCGTTCCGCAAGTCGAGACGAGGCGGCGAGGCGTCCGAACGGGAGCGCAGAACAATCGTCTCGCCTCACGAACGATAACCATCTACGGCAACCCCACGCTCGGCACGATGAAACCGCCCGAGCGCGGGTCGCGATAAATCCCCTCACATGCCGGTCAACGGCCGCTTCTAACTTGGAACCGCCGGAGCCGGATCATGACACCACTTCATGACACCACATCCACCTATCGCCCCCTCCTCCAGGCTCACGATTTCGATGCACGTTTGCCCTTGGGACGGCGTAGTCTGCCTGCCCATCACGCGAGGCAAACCAAGCGCATGCCGACCCGCTACCATCGGATACTCGAGACGCCCGATCCCTCGGCTGCATACTCCCAGCCGGTCGTCACGGCCGCCCGCCGCCGTCGCCTAGTCCGGGCATAAACCAATCGACCGAACAGCGGCTCCCAGCGGTCGGGCCTAGCCGCCGAATTTCTCACAAGAGGAGCCGGTCGGTCGCCCCGCAGATGGCGACCCCCCATCGGCCCCACATCC
>CAXUBN010000187.1:0-5296 GCA_964249255.1 uncultured Acetobacteraceae bacterium
GGGCGCTGCCCAACGGCGTGAAGGCGAGCGGCGCCTGGTCCAGCGGCTTCAGCTGCACCGCCGGATCGGCGAACAGATGGGTCAGGCCCGGCGCCTGGGTCAGGCGGCGCAGCGTGGCCGCGGCGGTCGGGCCATAGGCGATGCCGTAGATGATGAGGCCCTGGGCGGAGTACTCGCGCCCCTGCGCCGGCAGCCGTACCGGATAGGCCACCACCAGCGGCAGCGCCGGACTGTCGGCCAGCCGCCGCGCGAAGTCACCGGTGTTCTGGTCCACGCGCTGGCTGTTGTTGGGCGAGTTGCGGTTGTTGGTGACCAGCCACACGATGCCGGGCCGGCCGTCCAGGATCGTGTTGATGCCGCGCAACAGCGCGCCGTCGAAATCCGCGTCGGTGAGGCGGCCGTTCGGCTGCACCGGCAGGTCGAGGGCGGCAATGGCGGCGGCCACCCGGGCGGGATCGTTGGCCCCCTGGTAGTCGACCCGCGGCGAACGCCGCCCCGGGAGCTGGCCATCCTGGTCGAAGTCGGCGATCACCACCTGGCCGCCGGCCGCGGATGCCGTCACCAGCGCGCCCAGGAGGGGGCGGAATGGGGCGGTCGGATCGGTGTAGAAGGGCTCCATCCAGCCTGAGTTCTGGATCAGGTAGAGGGACGTGACCTCGGCGCGAGCGGGGGTGAAACATAACAGGGAAAGCAAGGCCAGGGCGCCGCCCTGGACCCGCTGGGGCCTCGGCCCCAGACCCCCTGCGTCACGCATCGCGCAGCGGCCAGCGATGGCATCGGTTCTCGGTGGCGCTGCGCACGTACAGCCAGCCGGCATGGATGAAGACCGTCAGCTCCCATGCCTGGCGGACCCGCATCACGCAACCGAGCGGTTCCAGCGACCGCGCACCGCGGCTGTAGTGCAGCGTGCAGGCCCGCTCCGATCCGTCCCACGGCACCTGCGGATCGCCGATGAAGCCGCCGAGCCCGTCGCGCCCGGCGCAGACGGCGAGCAGGTAGCGCCCGTCGCCCAGCCCCAGCAGCGGCAGCAGGAAGTGGTTGTCGGGCAGCGGATACTCGGCGAGTGGGCGATCGTCCCAGGGCAGCCGCAGCCGCGCGTTCTCGCGGAACACGGCGCGGCCCGTGCCCAGCACGTAGCCGGGCGCCGGGCGTCGGTCCTCCGGCGCCAGCAGGTTCTGCAGCACCAGTGTCCGCGGATCCATCCGCGCCAGCTGGAACGGCTGCCCGTTCCGTTCCAACACCGGTCTGACCTGCAGCAGCGGCGACAGGCCGTCCGTCCAGCCGTCCCAGCGCGCGGATGGCACGTCGCCATCGTGCCAGACCCTCAGGATGCCCTCGTGTCCGAGCCAGAACACCTGCCCGCCAGCGCAGAAGGGCGCACCCAGATCCGGCGACCGCGCCGGCGGCAGGCCCGGGGCCGGGATCGTCGTCCGACCCGGCCCGGCACGGTCCAGGATCTCGATCAACACGCCGTCCGGCCCCTCCACCGGCACCATCATCCGGCCGTCCACGGCGATCGGGCTGCCCAGGAGCATCGCACGGTCGTCCTGCGGCACCGTCATCGGGCACAGTCCGCGCAGGTCAAGCCAGGCCACGCCACCATCGGTCGCCAGCATCAGACAGTCCGCATCGGCAACAACCGCCTGGGCCAATGCGGGCCGGTCGAGGCACCGTGCCACGTGCGTGCAGAGGAACCAGTCCCGGCAGCGCTCCGACCAGGCCAGCACCCGGCCCCGGACCGCGTCATAGGCGAGCAGCATCGGCGGCGTCCCGGCCACCGCCACCGTCAGCGCCGACGAGTCGGGCAGCGGGATCTCCTCGCCGCTGGCCGGATCCGGCACGCGCGGCTCGTGGACCTCCGGCAGGCCGTCCGCGGCCCCGGACGGGGCCGACCAGCATTCGGCGGCCGGGACCGGGGGCAGGTCTGACAGGGCGGCGCCGCATTCGGGACAATGCCGGAACGCCGACGGGAACGGACCGGCGTGGAGGCAGCGGGACTCGCGCACGCGCAGCCGCTCGATCGCCGCGGGATCGGCCGGCAGCGCGATCCGTAGCCGCGCCACCTCCACGGCGGAGGCGCGGCCGGCCTCGATCCGCCACCGCTCAGTCCCGAACGGGCCGGGCAGCACCCAATCGGGCCCGGTGTCCGCCGTCGGCTGGGTGGATGCCGGCACGCTCAGCGTCCGGTCGTGGGGGACGGCGTCAGCAGTGCCAGAACCTCGCGTGCGGCCGCGTCCGACGGCATCTCGTCCCCGGCGGACAGCGCATCCAGCACTTGGCGGAACCCGTCGCGCTGCGCCCGTACCGCCGCCGGATCGCCCAGCAGCGTCATCACCGTGTCGGCCAGCCGGCGCGAACGGCAGTCGCGCTGCAGCAGCTCCGGCACCAGGCGGCGGCCGGCCAGCAGGTTGACCATCGCCACGTGCGGGACCCGGATCAGGCGCCGCGCGATCGCCGCGGTAAGCGGGTTGACGCGATAGGTCACCGCCATCGGCACCCCGGCCAGGGCCAGCTCCAGCGTGGAGGTGCCGGACTTGGTCAGCGCGGCACCCGCCGCGGCGAAGGCATCGTGCTTGTCGGCGAGCTCGGTGACGACGATCGGCCGCACCGGCCAGCGCCGCACCGCGCGCGCCACCGTGGCGGCCACCACCGGCGAGGCGACCACCACCGGCACCAGCCCCGGCAGGCGCTCCGCCAGCAGCGACAGCGTGCGGCCGAACACCGGCAGCAGGCGCGGCACCTCGCTGCGCCGGCTGCCCGGCATCAGTACCAGCACGGGCGCATCGGGACGGAGGCCGTGGTCGGTGCGGAAGCGAGCACCGTCGCCGGTATCGGCGCCCGACTGCAGCACCGGATGGCCGACATGGCGGGCGTCGAGTCCGTGCCGGGCAAAGAAGGTGGGCTCGAACGGCAGTAGGCACAGCAGCCGGTCCCACAGGCCGGGATATTCCCGCACCCGATGCTCGCGCCACGCCCACACCTGCGGCGCCACGTAGTGCACGCGGGGAATGCCGAGGGGCGCGATCCGGCGCAGCAGGCGCAGCGCGAAGCCCGGGCTGTCGATGGTGACCACCAGGTCCGGGCGGTGCCGCACGATATCGGCCACCGCCTCGCCCAGCCGGCGTGACAGGCCGCGCAGGCGGGGCAGGATCTCGACCAGCCCCATCACCGCCAACTCGCGCATCGGGAACAGGCTGCGCAGCCCGGCCTCCTCCATGCGCACGCCGCCGACGCCGCGCAGCACCACCGTGGGACACTGGCGGCGCAGGGCCGCCATCAGCCGGGCGCCCAGCACGTCGCCGCTGGCCTCGCCGGCGAGCAGCCAGATCGTGGGCGGCGCCCCGGCGGCGCCCGGGTCGTCAGGCACCGTAGAGCAGCTCCGGGTCGACCAGGGGCTCGCTCGTGGTGACGATCTCGCCGCCCCGCACCGCCTCGTGGAAGCAGGAACGGCGGCCGGTATGGCAGGCGACGCCCGTCTGATCGACCAGCAGAAGGACGGCGTCGCGGTCGCAGTCGAGCCGCAGCTCGACCAGGGTCTGCACCTGACCAGAGCTCTCGCCCTTGCGCCACGGTCGTCCCCGGCTGCGGCTCCAGTAGCAGACTCGGCCGGTGCGAAGCGTTTCGGCCAAGGCCTCACGGTTCATCCACGCCAGCATCAGCACCTCGCCGGTGTCGTGCTGCTGCGCCACCGCGGCGACCAGCCCGTTCGCATCGAACGCGACGCGGTCCAGGATGGAGTTACTCGGGACGGGGTCGCTCATGCGGGTTCCGGCAGCCGCATCCAGTCGGGCACCCGCGCCTGCAGCGTGCCGCCGGGATGGGTGAGCGTGCCGTGCAGGTGCTCGAGCCGCAGCACGGCCAGCCCCAGCCCCTCACGCGACGAGCGCATGGTGCCGGCCTCGCGGCCGTCCCCGTCGTGCAGAAGGGTGCCGGGCGGCGGCAGCGCCGCGTCGGACGCCACCGGCACCAGCCGGCGCTTCAACAGGCCGCGGTAGCGGGTGCGCGCGGTCAGCTCCTGGCCCATGTAGCAGCCTTTGGTCCAGGAGATGCCGCCGAGCTCGTCGAAGCCCGCCTCCAGCAGCACGGTGCGGTCCGGCTCGCAGTCCCGCGTGCCGTCCGGCAGGCCCAGCAGCAGGCGATGGCGGTCGTAATCGGCCTCGTCCGCCTCCGCCGGCGGCAGCGGGGTGTCCGACAGGATGCGCCATCCGGCGGCGGCGAGCCTTGGATCCGGCGCCGTGACCGCCCCCCCCGGCACGTCCGGCTCACCGTCCCAGGCAGCGGCGACATGGAGTGCCGTTTCCGCCACCGCGACCTTCGCCCTGAGACGGTGCCGCGACAGCCGTCCCGCCAGCGTCGGCGCCTGCGCGCGCTCGCAGTCGAGCAGCAGCCGGTCGCCATCGGCGAACACGAAGAAGTCGGCCAGGTACTTGCCCTGCGGCGTCAGCAGCGCCGCCCACACCGCGCGTCCCGGCGTCGCCAGCGACACGTCGTTGGACACAAGGCCCTGCAGGAAGGCCACCCGGTCGGCGCCATCCACGGACAGCACGGCGCGGTCGTGTAGGGGGGCGAGCTTCAACATGAGGCGGAACTTGGGGGAGGCGGCGCCGTCCAGCAAGCGGGACGACATGCAGATGGTTGACGCGTATCACGGCACCGTCCGGTTCCGATCGCCGGCCAGGTAGGGACCACGCTGATCGTCATCGCAGCAAGGCGCTCCGACGCCCTGCCGACGTAAAGCCTGTGCGAGACCGATCTATGACCGATGTCTGCCGCGCACGACTCCGGCAGACTGGTAGGGCAGGCTAGGCGTTGTCCGGTTCCGCAGCGGGAGGGGCTTGATCGGGAACTGACGCCTGTTCCAGGCCGGTATCGTGACATGGTGGCGCCGCGCTTGAGGCGTCGGCGAACCGACGTTATCACGGCCGCCGATCGGGCGCGCCGGGCAGGGCCAGGGCGGGGTATCGGCAGCTTGGAGTGCCAGCATCCTGACCCGCATCCTGTTCATCACCGCGACCCGGCTCGGCGACGCGGTGCTGTCCACCGCCCTGCTGGACCACCTGCTGCGCACGCTGCCGGATCCCCAGATCACCGTCGCCTGCGGCCCGGTGGCGGCTGGACTGTTCGAGCGGATGCCGGGGCGGACGCGCACGCTGGTGATGGCCAAGCGGCGCTTCGACCTGCACTGGGCGGCGCTGTGGTGGCGTTGCGTCGGCACGCGCTGGGACTTGGCGATCGACCTGCGCGGCTCGGCGGTGACGCTGCCGCTGCGCGCACGGCGCCGCGCAATCATGCGGGG
>CAXUBN010000188.1:0-5289 GCA_964249255.1 uncultured Acetobacteraceae bacterium
CCCCGGACCAGCCGGTGCCGACCGACCCTGATCCGATCGGGGCCCCGACCGGGAGTGTTCCCGCCGGCGCCTCGGCCGCGGTCAGCCGCTCGTGCAGCGCGTCCACCGCGGCGAACGGGATCGCCTCGAGGCCGTGCCGGCCGGCAACGTGGCGCACGAAGCCGACGCGGTCGCGGGTTTCCGGCATCGACGCCAGTGCCCGGCACAGCTCGAACTCGATCCGCTGGATGCCGCTTGGGCGCGCGTTCAGCGCCGCATACTGGAAGAGGTCCTCGACATCGACCCAGATCCTGTCGGGCACGCTGCTTCTCCGCTGCCCTTACGCAGTGCCGCGCCAGGGCAGGCTCGCACCGGGGGGATTTTGCGTCCGAACGGCGGCGCTGCCAGACTACGCGGCGCCGCTCGACCTCGCCCATGTCCGGGCGGGGGATGCGCCATCCGGAGCGACGCGTCAACGTGGCGGTGCTGCAGAACGAGACACGGGACGGAGAGGCCGGGCTCCCGACCGACGCCTTCCCGGCCGAGGCTTTCCCGGGCGGCGCGTCCCCGGGTGACGCGTCCCTGGGCGACCGGCCCTGGGTCGGGTCGTTCCCGGACCGCGCCGATGCCCGCGACATCCTGTACTGCTTCCGGCTCCTGCTCGGCCGGCTGCCGAACCGGGAGGAATGGCGCGGCCACACCATGCGGGTCGGCGAGCCGCTGGAGCAGGTGGTCGGCAGCTATGTCGGCTCGCTGGAGTTCTCCCGCCGTGGCCTCGCCGGCCCCCGGCCGCTGGGAGCCGCCTCGCTGGCCCGACTGCCCGACTTCTCGATCTATACCGAGGCCGACGACGCCGCCGTCGGCCGCTACGTGCGAGACGACGACTACGAGACCGACGTCACCGCGGTGTTCCGCGCCGTGCTGCGGCCGGGCGACCACGTGCTCGATCTGGGCGCCAACATCGGCTACTTCACCCTTCTGTCGGCCGCCCTGGTCGGGCCGGCGGGCTCGGTGATCGCGGTGGAGCCCAACCCGTCCAACGCCCGCCTGCTCGAGGCCAGCCGGCGCGCCAACGGGTTCGACCACGTCACCGTGGCGCAGGTGGCGGCCGGGTCCGGCCCCGGGCTACTGGCGCTGCACCGCTCGCACTCCAACGGCACCACCTCCGCAGCACCGGACGGGGTCGCAGCCCTGCTCGACGCCGAGACCGTGGGCTGCGTGCGCGCCGAAACGCTGGTGCCGCGCGGGCGGCGCATCGGCCTGATCAAGGTCGACGTCGAGGGGGCCGAGTACCTGGCGCTGGGTGGCTGCAGCCGGCTGATCCGGCGCGACCGGCCGCGCATCGTGACCGAGTTCAGCCCGTCGCTCATGCCCGGCATCTCCGGCATCTCCGGACCGGACTACCTGCGCTGGCTGCTGCGGCTGGGCTACCAGTTGCGCATCGTGGAGCCGGACGGCAGCCTGCGTCCGGCCGGACCGGAGGACATCATGGCCGAGCACGAGCGGCGTGGCACCGACCATCTGGACCTGCTGGCGGAGCCGACGGGCGGCCGAATGGGAGGCCCGGTCCGCGCCGCCGCGTCGTGGCTGCGGCGCCGGCTGCCGGTGCTGGCGGCGGCGGCGCTGCTGTTGTCGCAGGCGGCCTGCACGCCGCGCGGCTGCGACACCCCCTACGTGCTGGACTACCTCGACGACACCGACCGCGCCGCCAACCTGAACCATGTCGGGCTGGTGCGCGACGCGATCGCCACGACGCCGGGCGCAATCCCGACCGGCGCGCGCTGCGCGATCTGGGAGAAGGTGCGCGACCCGTCCGGCGCGATCGTGCTGCGGGCGCAACGCTACTCGGTGCTCCAGATCAGCAACGGCTGGAAGCTGGGCAAACTCGACCCGTGAACGGTGCCGGAATCAAGGCTCGTCCGCACACGGTCCGAGGTCGGTCGGAAGCGGTCGTCGCGATACCCTCCGCGGCGCCCTCCGCGGCAACCGGGATGCCCAGGCGCCGTGCCCCATCCCGGTCCCGGAAGGCTCTTCGGCCAACCTAGGTCGATGCGCCTTCCGGCCCGCCCTCGTCAGGCGCCGGCCGTGGCGCCCCGGTCCCGGACACGTCCGCGCCGGGGATGGGCGGACGGTGCTCCGGGTTGTCCATGAAGGCGAGGAAGGCGTCGAAGTCCGTGAAGGCGGGAAGCCTGCCCGTGTTGGGCGACAGGTGGATGACCGGCGGCGGCGGGACCAGCCCGGATGACGTGGCCGGCCCGTCCCATGCCGGCGGCCCTTTGTTCGGTATGGCGTCCATTGGGAAGGGAGCGTCGTGCCGCGCACCCGGGGCGACGCCGGGATCCTCCCAAGTCTGCCCGTCCCCGGACCACGGTTCGCCACCCAGCCGCAGGTCGTGCGGCACGATCGCCACCGGCGTGCCGGCGGCGCCCGCGGTGCCGTCCAGCACCTCCGCCGGCAGGGCGACCCGCAGCGAGACGGGGATGCGGACCCAGCCCGGCGGCAGCCGCCCCTCGAACGGGTCGGGGGACGGCCCGTCCGGGGCGACCGCGGCCTGCATGGTGAACGGGATCCGGATGTCGTCCACGGCGGCCACCCCTCCTCGTGCGCTGGCGCCCGGATGCTAACCTGTCCCAAGCCGCGCATCCCGCGGCGCGGAGTTTGTCGCCATGACCGAGCACCCGTCGACCACCGAGGACGTGCCGCCCGTGCCCGGCTGGGTGGAGGATGGCCTCGACGAGATCCTGGCGGCGCTGCCGCAGGGAACCGGCGATCCGCACGCCCTGCGCGCCCTGCGCGACGGCTACCTCGACTGCCTGGCCGCAGCGCGCGGACCGGTGGACATCGACGCCGTGCACGACCGCTGCCGCCTGGCGCTGCTGACGGCGCTGCGGACGCGCGAACACGTCGCCGAGCCGGTGCTGGCCGAGCTCGAGCAGCGGCTGGAGGCGCTGGAGGCGGCGATCACCGCCCAGGTGCGATGACCATGTGACGGCCGTGCGATGGCCATGCGATCGCCGTCCTGGCACCGGACGGGCCGCCACCCTATCTCGTCCCGATGGTCGACACCCCCGCCTTCCTTGACTCGAGCCGCCCCGACGTCCCCGACCTGGTGGTGCCGCGCGGCACGGTCCCGTTCTTACTGCCGGGCCGGCCGGTGCGCGGCCGCCTGCTCCGGCTGGGGCCGCTCGCCGACGCGCTGCTCGGCCGGCACGACAACCCGCCCGCCGTGACCCGGCTGGCCGGCGAGGCGCTGGCCCTGGTGGCCGGCCTGGCCTCGGCGCTGAAGTTCCGCGGCTCGTTCAGCCTGCAGGCCAAGGGCGACGGGCCGGTCTCCATCCTGCTGGCCGACTGCACCGAGTCGGGCGCGCTGCGGTTCCACGCCCGCAGCGACCCGGAGCGGATCGCCACCCTGCTGGACGCCGATCCGGCGCCCTCCGCCCGGGCCCTGCTGGGGTCCGGCTACCTCGCCTTCACCGTGGACCAGGGCGCCGAGATGGATCGCCACCAGGGCATCGTCGCCATCGAGGGCCACACGCTGTCCGCCATGGCGGGGCACTACTTCGCCACCAGCGAGCAGCATGACTGCATCATCCGGCTGGCCTGCCGCCATACCGAGCTGGGCTGGCGCGCCGGCGCGCTGGTGCTGGAGCGGATCGCGGCGGAGGGCGGAATCGAGCTGGAGGTCGAGCTCGACAACGCGGTGCTGGACGAGAACCATATCGCCCGCGACGACAGCGACGGGGAAGGCTGGACCAACGCCGTGGCGCTGGCCGCCACCCTGTCCGACGAGGAGCTGCTGGACGAGCGGCTGACGGCCGAACAGCTGCTCTACCGGCTGTTCCACGAGGCAGGCGTCGCGGTGGACCGGCCCCGCGCGCTGGCCTACGGCTGCCGCTGCTCGCGCGCCAAGCTGGCCGGCATCCTGGAAGGCTTCCCGGCCGAGGACCTCGACCACATGCAGGTGGAGGGCGACATCGTCATGACCTGCGAGTTCTGCAACCTGGAGTTCCGTTTCCCCCGCGAAACCGTGCACGGCTCCTGAGGAACGGGAGTCCGGGGGATCGAGGGTCCCAGGGCCGACCTGCTGGCCGTCTTGCTGGCCGTCTTGCTGGCCTGGCCGTTGCTCAGTAGCGTCGGCGCGCAACCAGCCCCCGGAGGGTTCCACGTGCCGAAATGGCCGGTCTCGTTCGTCGACGGCAACATCCAGGTGGCCGATGCCGACGGCACCCACTACCCGATCTACATGGATGGCGTGCCGGTGACGTCGTTCAGCCCGGGCTGGAGCACGGTCGGGCTGCAAACGGGCCTGGCCCCGTTCCACCTGCTCGAACTCCGGCACGAGACCGGCCTGCAGGCCTGCTGGTTGCTCGACAGCGCGCTCGAATATCGCGGCAACGGGGTCACGGCCCTGAGCGAGCCCGACCTGCGCTCCTACCTGGGCCACGTCGAGCCGCTGATCCGCAACCTGTTCGAGGACGCGGTGCTGGCGCCGCATGCGGCGATCCCGGCGGCCGCGCACGAGTTCGACGGCCTCGATGACCACACCGTGGCCGAGCTGATCAGGCTGCCGGCCACCAACGCGGTCGGCACGCCGGACGTGGTGGCGGCGACCACGCTCGGCGCGTTGGGCGGCGGCTACGCGCGGGGCGGCGTGAGCCTGCCGGCCGCCTGGATCGAGGCGGTGCTGCAGGCGCCGATCGCATCCGGCGCCGCGCGTGCCACCGTTCCCGCCCCGGGCAGCGCCAACCTGCCGTCGCAGGAAACGCTGGTCCTGCCCGGCCATGCCGGCTACCGCTTCCACGACCGCGTATCCGGCCTGGTGTTCTACCTTCTGGTCGGCGCCGACCCGCTCGACCGCCACCTCTACATACCGCAGCCCAGCGTCGTGTTCACCGCCGGCGACGTCGCCGCCGCCGTGGCGCACGACCCGCTGGGGATGCTGCTGCTGTACTACGCCACCCACACCGACCGGGCGGTGATGCTGCCCGAGATAGACGGGCTCCATCCGGTGGACGCGCCGATGGCGGCGTTCGCGGACGAGCCCGATCTGCCGGTCGCGGCGCCGGCCCCCGTGTCCGCGCCCATGTCCGCGCCCGTGTCCCAGATGCCGTCCGCCGCGGCGGCCCCGATGATGAGCCCGATGATGGACGATGCGATGACCGGGACGATCGAGCGGTCCTGGCCCGGGATGCCGGACCCGGTCGAGTACCGGGATACGCCGCCCGCCCCGGAAGCGCCGCGTCCGGTGCCGATGGTGCCGCGTGCCGCGGCGACCCCGATCCCGGCATCGCAGGCGGCACGGGGGACCAT
>CAXUBN010000189.1:0-5287 GCA_964249255.1 uncultured Acetobacteraceae bacterium
CATGACGGTGGAGGCGGCGCTGGTCTTGGGGCCGATCCCCGGCAGCCGCTCCATCCAGGCACGCGCCGCCTCCACCGTCATGTCGGCCAGGAAGTCGAGCGACAGCGCGCCGCGCTCGGCCTCGATCGCGCGCAGGATCGCCTGGATGCGCGGCGCCTTCTGCTCCGGCCAGGTGGCGCGCGCGATCACCGCCTGCACCTCGCTGGTCGGCGCCCCCGCCACCTCCGACCAGTCCGGGAACCGGGCCCGCAGCGCCTTGAAGGCGGCGCCGCTGTCGGCGTTGCGGGTGCGGTGCGACAGCAGCGAGCTGACCAGCTCGCTCAGCGGGTCGAGCTCGTGGAAGTAGCCGATCGGGCACCCGTACGCGTGGCACAGGCGCGCGTGGATCTCCAGCACCTTGGCGCGTGGATCGGTGGGCGGTGCAGCGCCGGTTGCCATGTCCATCGCCGCCGACAGCGCCGCGGCACCGGGCCGGGTTCCCCCGACGCCGATCGGGCAGCCAGGCCGGCGGAACGTCCCCGGTCGGCGGAACGTCCTTGTCGCGGCCCCGCCGCAACGCCACCATGGACGGTATGTCGACGACGCTGCAGACACCCACCCGCAAGCCCCCGAACAGGTCTCCCGGCAAGCCCGCGCGCGACAACACGCCGTCGGCGGCCTCGGCCAACTTCGTCCCCGACCGCCAATCCGCCAAGGCCAAGACCCGGCGCCTGACCGTGGTGTCCCCCTACGAGCCAGCCGGTGACCAGCCGACCGCGATCCGGGAGCTGGTCGCCGGCATCGAGTCCGGCGAGCGCGACCAGGTGCTGCTGGGCGTCACCGGCTCGGGCAAGACCTTCACCATGGCCAAGGTGATCGAGGCGGTGCAGAAGCCGACCCTGATCCTGGCGCCGAACAAGACGCTGGCCGCCCAGCTCTACGGCGAGATGAAGCAGTTCTTCCCCGACAACGCCGTGGAGTACTTCGTCAGCTACTACGACTACTACCAGCCGGAAGCCTACGTGCCACGGTCCGACACCTACATCGAGAAGGACAGCGCCATCAACGAGCAGATCGACCGCATGCGCCATGCGGCGACGCAGGCGGTGCTGGAGCGCAACGACGTCGTCATCGTCGCCTCCGTGTCCTGCATCTACGGCATCGGCTCGGTCGAGACCTATTCCCGCATGGTGGTCAAGATGCAGGTGGGCGGCGCCATCGCCCGCGACACCCTGGTCAAGGCCCTGGTCGAGCAGCAGTACCGTCGCAACGACGCCGCCTTCGCGCGCGGCACCTTCCGCGTGCGCGGCGAGACCGTGGACGTGTTCCCGGTGCAGAACGAGGACCGTGCCTGGCGCATGTCGCTGTTCGGCGACGAGATCGAGGCCATCATCGAGTTCGACCCGCTCACCGGCGAGAAGACCGCCGACCTGGACGAGATCCACATCTACGCCAACAGCCACTACGTGACGCCGCGCCCGACGCTGAACCAGGCCGTGGTGCTGATCAAGGACGAGCTCCGCGGCCGCCTCGCCGAGTTCACCGCGCAGGGCAAGCTGCTGGAGGCCGAGCGGCTGCAGCAGCGCTGCACCTTCGACATCGAGATGATCGAGACCACCGGCTCCTGCAAGAGCATCGAGAACTACTCGCGCTACCTGTCCGGCCGGAAGCTGGGCGAGCCGCCGCCGACCCTGTTCGAGTACCTGCCCGAGGACGCGCTGCTGATCGTCGACGAGAGCCACGTCACCGTGCCCCAGATCGGCGGCATGGAGCGCGGCGACCATGCGCGCAAGTCCATCCTGTCCGAGTTCGGCTTCCGCCTGCCGTCCTGCCTCGACAACCGACCGCTGCGCTTCGACGAGTGGGAGCGCTTCCGCCCGCAGACCATCCACGTGAGCGCGACCCCCGGGCCCTGGGAGATGGACCGCGTCGAGGGCGTGTTCGCCGAACAGGTGATCCGCCCCACCGGCCTGATCGACCCCGTGACAGAGGTCCGCCCGGTCGAGCGGCAGGTCGACGACCTGCTGGCCGAGTGCCGCATCGTGATCGCGCGCGGCGGCCGCGTCCTGGTCACCACGCTGACCAAGCGCATGGCCGAGGACCTCACCGAGTACATGACCGAGAGCGGCATCAAGGTCCGCTACCTCCACTCCGACGTGGACACGCTCGAGCGCATCGAGATCATCCGCGACCTGCGCCTGGGCGCCTTCGACGTGCTGATCGGCATCAACCTGCTGCGGGAGGGCCTCGACATCCCCGAGTGCCAGCTCGTCGCCATCCTGGACGCCGACAAGGAGGGCTTCCTGCGCAGCCGCACCTCGCTGGTGCAGACCATCGGCCGCGCCGCCCGCAACGTGGACGGCCGCGTGCTGCTCTACGCCGACACCATGACCGACAGCCTGCGCTACGCGATCGAGGAGACCGACCGCCGCCGCACCCGGCAGGCCGACTGGAACACGGCGCACGGCATCACCCCGCAGTCGGTGCGCACCCACATCGGCCAGGCGATCAGCTCCGTGTTCGAGCAGGACTACGTGACGGTGGCGCCGGTCAAGGACGCCGGCATCACCGACATGGTGGGCAAGGACCTCAAGTCCTCCATCGCCGAGATCGAGCGCCGCATGCGCGCCGCCGCCGCCGACCTGGAGTTCGAGACCGCCGCCCGCCTGCGCGACGAGCTGAAGCGCCTGGAAGCGCTCGACCTCGGCCTGGAACC
Source organism: uncultured Acetobacteraceae bacterium (assembly GCA_964249255.1). Classification (GTDB taxonomy): domain Bacteria; phylum Pseudomonadota; class Alphaproteobacteria; order Acetobacterales; family Acetobacteraceae; genus Lichenicola. The sequence continues at coordinate 2,696 of CAXUBN010000189.1, forward strand.
GCCACCCCCCTCGGCCGCCTCCCGCGGCGGCCGCACCGCGAAGTCCCGCACGCCCGAGCCGCTGGGACCCGGAGGCGGCGGATACGATCCGGCCAAGCGGAAGAAACGGCGGGGCTGAAGGACAGGAACGTTCCGAGGAGGGGCGTCTCTCAACGTCGGGGCCGGCGCTGGCCAGGCCCATCCGTCGGCTCCGCACGGCACCAGCCCGCGTCGCCCGCCCTCACGCCGTCCGACGTGGCAGGTCGGCATGCCCGATCAAGCGGGCGCCTGGTGGCAGAAGCTGTTGTTCCGGCCTGCCGTCTTCGCCGAATACAGGGCCGCGTCCGCGTTCTTGATCAGGCTCTGGCGTACGGTCTCCCCCGATACGATGACGGATGCCACCCCGACACTGACCGTGACCTGCAGCGGAAGGTTCGGACGCCCGAGGTGGGGCAGACGCAACGTTTCCACGGCCATGCGCATCCGCTCGGCGATCTCCAGCGCGGCGGCGCCGTCCGCGTCGGGAAGGACCACGGCGAACTCCTCGCCGCCATACCGCGCGACATGGTCGTGCATGTTGCGGACCTGCTCGTGGAGCGTGCGGGCGACGAGCTTCAGGCACTCGTCGCCGCGCGGATGCCCATACGAGTCGTTGAACTGCTTGAAGTAGTCCACGTCGAGCATCAGCAGGGCGAGATCCCTCGCCGTGTTGACCCGCACGAGCCGGTCGAGGGTGTGCTCGAAGCTCCGGCGATTGCCGATGCCCGTCAGCGGATCGGTGTCCGACAGCTCGAGGAGCCGCGCGTTGCTGTGCGCCAGTTCCGCCCCGCGTCGGCGCTCCTGCATCCGCAGCAGGTAGTTCCGCCGCCGCTCGCCATCGAGGTTGAGGCGCGCACGCAATCCCAGCAGCGCCAGCAGGCCGACGAACACCAGGACGTCCTGATCGCCGCTGGCCGCCAGGTGGCCGAAACACACCGCGTTCGCGGCGACCACGGCCATGCCGATCAACGCGTAGAGTCTCACCGCCACCGTTCGCAACGGGACCAGCACGATCGCGCTGAACAGGGTCAGGGCCGCCAGTATGAGGTAACGGGACAGGTAGTTCTGTGGCGTGAGGTCGCTCTCGATGCCCATGCAGACGAGGCGGGCGAGGGCAGCGGCGATGAAGGCGCCCTCGCGCAGCCTCACCGACCCAAGGCGAGCGAGCCACCATCCGGTTCCCAGGGCGAGCGGCAGGTGGAAGCCGAGTTCCAGGAGCAGCGGGATGCGGGCGGCCAGCGCGTTGCCGCGGGCCACGTTCCAGATCATCGCGAGGCCCAGGACGAGGCTGACCGTGAGCCAGGTCCGCATTCCCCACAGCGCCATCGGCTTCAGGTCGTCGAGATAGTCCTTCTCGAGCTTCGGTGGGAATTGCGTGCTCGAGGACGGGTCAAGCGTCCCATCGTCGGATTGCGGCGGCGCCCGGGTCAGGGCGTGTCCGGCAAGCAGGCCGTTCATCGCGGGTGGCGTCCCTGGATCAAGGAGCCACCCTGTCGAGCATACCTTAAGATAATCCTTACGGCCGCCGTCGGGACCGTCCGGCGTGATCAGCGACGGTCGTGCAGCCAGTCCAGATGTGCCTTCACCGCCGGCCATTCGCTGGCGATGATGCTGTACACGCAGGTGTCGCGCAGCGTGCCGTTGCGGGTGATCAGGTGGTTGCGCAGCACCCCGTCGAGCCTGGCGCCGATGCGCTCGATGGCGCGGCGGCTCGGCTGGTTCAGGGAGTGGGTGCGCAGCTCGACGGCGACGCAGTCCAGCGTCTCGAAGGCGTGGGTCAGCAGCAGCCGCTTGGCATCGGTGTTGAGCGCGGTGCGCTGCACGGACTGCGCATACCAGGTCCAGCCGATCTCCACCCGCCGCACGGCGGCGTCGATGTGGCCGAAGCTGGTCATGCCGACGATGCGGCCGTCGCCCGACCGCTGCACCGCGAAGGGCAGCATGGTGCCGGCGTCGCGCCAGGCCAGGCGCTGGGCGATGTCGTCCTCCATCCCGCCCGGTTCCGGCACGCCGGTGAACCAGTGCCGCCACAGCGCGCCGTCGGACGCCGCCTCGGCCAGCGCGTCGCGATGCTCGCGCTGCAGCGGGACCAGCGTGGCGTGCGGTCCTTCCAGCCGGACGGGAACGATCCAAGACATGCTCTGCCCATGCCCCTTGATCTCGCCCGGGGCAACCCCTCCAGATCGGGGTTTGGGGCCCGCGGCCCCAACGGGTCCAGGGCAGCGCCCTGGCCTTCCTTCGGAGCACCCCATTGAGATACCGCACCGTCGACGTGTTCACCGACCGCCTGTTCGGCGGCAACCCGCTGGCCGTGGTGCTGGATGCGCAGGACCTCGATACGGCGGCGATGCAGGCGATCGCGCGCGAGTTCAACTATTCCGAGACCACCTTCGTGCTGCCGCCGGCCGACCCCGCCCACCATGCTCGCGTGCGCATCTTCACCCCCGGCGGGGAGCTGCCGTTCGCCGGCCATCCCAACGTCGGCACCGCCTTCGTGCTGGCGAGCGAGCGGGATGGACCACCGCCGGATCGCTTCCTGTTCGAGGAGGCGGCGGGGCTGGTGCCGGTGCGGCT
>CAXUBN010000190.1:0-5279 GCA_964249255.1 uncultured Acetobacteraceae bacterium
GGGCCGCAGGCCCCAGGCCCCGATCGTTAGGAAGAGCTGATCGCTATTGGTCGGTCTTCTCGCCCACCTTGAACGTCATGGCCACGTGCTGCGGCGACACGTTGGTCCAGTCGGTGCTGACCGAAACGCCGACGTTCGCCTTCTTGTAGAGCGCCACGATCGCAGCCTGCGCTGCGCTGATCTCCGGGTTGGTCACCTCCTGGCCCGGCTTGATGTTGGCGGCGGCCAGGATGTCCGCGGTGGACACCTTGCTGTTGCCGGTGACCGACACGCTGTCGGCGGTGACGCCGATGTGCTGGACGATCGGGGCCACCGCCGCCTGCTCGGCGAAGCTGTAGGTCACCTCGGCCCGGGTCTTGCCGCGCACGGTCAGCCGCGTGGTCATGTGGGCGCCGACGTTGTGCTTCTGGTACACAGCCGCCACCGCGTCGGCGTCCTGCTGCAGGCCGGCGTGGTCGATCGTCTCGCCGGGCTGGATCGGCAGCGCCGCCTGCAGCTCGGCGGTGGGCACCTGGGCGTTGCCCTGGAAGGTGACCTTGCTCAGCGTGTAGGTGCCGGCCGGGTCCGCCGCCCGCGCCGGGACCGGCGCCTGCAGGACGATGGCGAGCGCTGCGCCGGCGAGTGCCACGCCGAGCGGCCGGATGGGTGTCATGGTGGGGGTCCTTCGCGGCCTGGTTTCAGTAGGGCTTGTACGGCAGGAACTTGCCGCTCATCGTGATGGCAACCCGGTCGCCGGCCTGGTTCGACTCCCGCGACAGGTCCATGTGAAAGTCGATGGCGCTCATGATGCCGTCCCCGAACTCCTCGTGGATCAGCGCCTTGAACGTGGTGCCGTACACCGACACCAACTCGTAGAACCGGTAGATCAGCGGATCGGTCGGCACCGCGGTCGGCAGCGAGCCGCGATAGGGCGGCACCTGCAGCAGCTTGATCTCGAACGGGTCGAGCCCGAGCCGGTCGCCGATCGCCTCGGCCGCCTGCCGCGGCAGCGTCATCTGCCCGAGCAGGCCGGCGGTGACGAACTCCTTGGACAGGTCGGTGGCCAGCTCCGCCAGCTCCGCCCAGGACAGGTCCCGCTCGATCTTGATGCGGACGATCTTCTCGGTCAGCTCTGCGCGCGTGGTCATGGATCGGGGTTCCGCGGATGGGTGGGGAGATTGAACGGGCAGGCGTGGGCGCGGTCAATGCGGCGCACCTGCTGGCGCTCAACAACGCGCACGCGACCGAAACCTCCCCCCTCGATGCCGACCGCCTCGCCTCCATGCTGGCCGAGGCCTTCCGGGTGGAGATGGTGGGCGACGGCCACGCCTTCCTGATCGCCTTCGACCAGGACGCCCGCTACGACAGCCCCAACTTCCTGTGGCTGCGCGAACGGCTGCGGGACTTCGTCTATGTCGACCGCGTGGTGACCGCACCGCAATGGCGCAGCCGCGGCCTGGCCGCCGCCCTGTACGGGCGGTTGTTCGCGCAGGCCCTGCGGGCGGGGCGGCACCGCATCGCCTGCGAGGTCAACGTCGAGCCGCCGAACCCCGGCTCGGACGCGTTCCACGCCCGGATGGGCTTCAACGAGATCGGCCGGGCGGCGCGGGACGGGGGCAGGATCGTCCGCTTCCTCGAACGGCGACTGGAGCCCGGAACCTGAGCCCCGCTCCGGCTTCATGAGCGAGGCGGGAACGCGGGCCGCATCGATGCGAGGGGAGGGAACCATGGAAACGGACGGTCCCATCGTGGTGTTCGACACCGACTGCGTCCTGTGCAGCCGCATGGTGGCGTTCGTGCTGGCGCATGAGCGGGGACCGGATCTCCGCTTCGCGGGCGCCTGGTCGGGCGAGGGGCTGGCGCTGGCGGCGGCCCATGGCCTGTCGCGCTCGGACCTCGACGAGACGCTCCTGGTGGTCAGCGGCGGCAGGCCCCTGACCCGCTCGGATGCGGCGATGGAGATCGCGCGCCACTTCCGCGCGCCATGGCGCTGGGCCGCCGCCGCCGCGGTCGTCCCGCGCCCGTTTCGCGACGCGGTCTACGACCTGGTGGCGCGACGCCGCTACCGCTGGTTCGGCCGGCGGCAGGACTGCACCGTGGTACCCCCGGCCCAGCGGCACCGCTTCATCGGCGTGAGCGGTGCATCAGGGACCACCTGACCGTCGGCGTTAGGCGATCCTCAATCGTTTCGATCAAGGATGATCACCCCACCGCTTGTGAGCTCGGCCGTGCTTGGTGCCTTCAACGATCTCGTGGCGCAACACGACCTGCGACTGGTCTGCCTGGCCGCCAGCATCTGCGTCCTGGCCAGCTTCACGACCGTCACGCTGATCATGCGTTCGCTGGCCGCCAAGGTCCGGATCTCGCTGCCATGGACGCTGGCCGCGGCGACCGTGTTCGGGTGCGGCGTCTGGTCGCTGCACTTCGTCGCCATGCTGGCGTTCATGCCGGACATGCCGGTCTTCTACGACATGAAGATCACGGCCGGCTCGGTCGTGGTCGCCGTGTTCGGCTCGTCGTGCGCGCTGCTGTGCTGGCAGCGGATCGCCCATCGCACCCTCGGCGCGCTTTGCGGCGGCGTGTTGCTTGGCCTTGCCATCGCCGGGATGCACTATTCCGGCGTCGCCGCGATGCGGCTGCGCGGGCACATGGTGTTCGACCTCCGAACCGTCTGCCTGTCGATCGCCATCAGCATGGCGCTGGCGACCGTCGCCCTCTGGCGCCTCCGGGCCACCGCGTCGCTGGCGCGCCGTGCCGAGGTTTCGGCCCTGCTGTCGGCCTGCATCTGCTGCCTGCACTTCGTTGGCATGTCCGCCCTCGAGATCGACGACATGGCCCCGATGACCGGCGGCAGTTCCGTGTTCGGATCCGGCTCGCTCGCCTGCGTCGTCGGCGTGGTCAGCATCGCGATCCTGACCGCGAGTCTGGCTGGCGCCCTGGTGGATCAGCATCTGTCGCAACGCACCGTGATGGAGCTCAGGCGGATCCGGCTGCTCAGCGGGTTGTGCAAGGAGGTGATCTTCATCTGCCGCGGTGGTCAGGTCCTTGAGGTCAACGCGGCCGGCAGTCGCCTGCTCGACATCGAGATCCAGGACCTGATCGGGATGCACCTACTCGAGCTGTTCTCGGCGGAAACGCGGGCCACCGTCTCGGCCCGGTTGTCCCATCCGTGTTCCCAACCCGAGGAGGCGACCATCCGGGGCCGGTCCGGCCTGATGATCCCGGTCGAGATCTCGAGCAGCAGCATCGACTACGAGGGCAGAACGGCGGTGGCCGTCGCGGTGAACGACCTTTCGGACCGTAAACGCGACGAGGAGCGGATCCGGCATCTCGCCCATCACGACGCCCTGACCGACCTGCCGAACCGTTTCCTGCTGCGGGAGCGCATGTCGCACCTGCTGGACGTCGCCGCACGGGAAAACGGGATCGTCGGTCTGCTCTACATCGACCTCGACCGGTTCAAGGCGGTCAACGACTCCCTGGGTCATGCGGCTGGCGACGCATTGCTCGTGCAGGTCTGCAGGCGGCTGCGGGCGGAGCTTCGATCAACCGACACGCTGGCGCGGATCGGCGGGGACGAGTTCGTGCTGGTGGCACGGTTCGATCATCCGGAGCGGGCGGCGCTGCTGGCCGGCCGGTTGATCGAGGCCTTGGAGAAGCCGTTCGAGATCGAGGGCCAGGCGGTCGGGATCGGCACCTCCATCGGCGTGGCCCTTTATCCGCGAGATGGTTCGAACCGGGATACCCTGATGCACGCCGCCGATGCCGCCCTCTACAGGGCGAAGGAGGAGCGGAGCACGTTCTGCTTCTTCAGCGTCGAGATCGACGAGGCGCTCCATGCCCGGCGCCAGCTCGACCAGGATCTCCGGCGCGCCGTGGACCGCAACGAGTTCGAACTCGTCTATCAGCCGATCGTGAGTTGCGCGAGCGGGGAGGTCGAGGGCTTCGAGGCGCTGCTGCGTTGGCACCACCCGACGCGCGGCGTCATCCCGCCGAGCGAGTTCATCCCGCTGGCCGAGGAAACCGGCCTGATCGTCAGGATCGGGCAGTGGGTGGTCGATACCGCCTGCGCCATGGCCCTGACCTGGACCGGATCGCAGTGGGTGGCGGTCAACGTCTCGCCGGTGCAGTTCAGGCAGGGCGACCTGTGCCAGACCGTCGCGGCCGCCCTTGCCCGCACCGGCCTGCCGGCCGACCGTCTCGAGGTGGAGATCACCGAGGGTATCTTCATCGACGGCAGCCAACGCGCGGTGGGGGTCCTGTCAGGCCTGCGCAGGCTCGGCGTCCGGATCGCGCTTGACGATTTCGGCACCGGCTATTCCAGCCTCAGCTACCTCCGCTCGTTTCCATTCGACAAGCTGAAGATCGACAAGTCCTTCATCAAGGGGCTGGGCCACAGCGCCGACTCCATGATGATCGTCCGCACGATCATCGGTCTGGCCCGCAACCTCGGCCTGACGATCGTGGCGGAGGGGGTGGAAACCGACCAGCAGCTCAGGCTCGTGCAGGAGCAGATGTGCGACCAGGCCCAGGGTTACCTTCTGGGACGGCCCGCCCGGATGCCTGACGACAACGGCGGCAGATCGATGTCGCCCCACGCCGGCGTTCTGATGGACGTCGGCTGAAAAGGGCTGTCGTCGCCATCATGAGGTGGCTGGCCGCAGGTGCTCCCGGAGCCGCGGCATCAGCTCGACGAAGTTGCAGGGGGCGTGGCGGCTGTCGAGCTGCCAGACCAGGATGTCGTCCCAGCCGTCCTTCACGGCGCCGGTGCTGCCGGGCAGCGCGAACAGGTAGGTGCCGCCCGCGACTCCGGCCAGCGCCCGCGACTGGATGGTGGAGGTACCGATCTTGCTGAAGCTCAGCATGCGGAACAGCTCGCCGAAGCCCTCGATCCGCTTCTCGACCACGCGGTCATAGGCTTCCGGCGTCACGTCGCGGCCGGTGACGCCGGTGCCCCCGGTGCTGACCACCACGTCCACCTGCGGATCGGCGATCCAGTCCCGCAGCCGAACCACGATCGCGTCCGCATCGTCCGGCACGATGGCGCGGTCCGCCAGCACGTGGCCGGCCGCCGCCACCCGTCCGGCCAGGATGTCGCCGGAGGTGTCGTCGTCGGCGGTGCGGGTGTCCGACACCGTCAGCACGGCGATGCGGACCGGAAGGAAGGTGCGGCTGAGGTCGAGACGGGACATGACGCCGACATCAGCAACGCGTTGCACCCCGCGTCAATCCGCCGTCGCCGCCACCCCCGGCACGTCGACGCAGTCGTGACCGGCCGCGCGCAGCGCCGGCCCCTCGTC